>NZ_JBQKEV010000001.1:0-257131 GCF_052121135.1 Bifidobacterium sp. LCP19S3_E9
GGGGCCCCCCGTACGCCGCCGGGACTAGCGCCCAGCAAAACCATCGCGGGTATTCATATACGGGGTCGCCCCCCGTGCAATTGGGGAAGTGGCGGGCCACAGCGTATCTGTCGAACTATCTGCGATCCGCATCCGCCGGTCGCTCCCGGCCGGCGGAACACCTAAATCAGGCTTCAGCGAGCGCCTCGACCGGCGGCGTCTTGACCGCGCGCCGTGCCGGGAAGACGCTGGCGAGCAGGGCTGCCGCCGCAGCGACCACCAGCACGATCAGATCGAGCTTCCATTCGCTGATGAACGCGACCTTGCCGTAAGGACTGAGCACCATGTAGGAGCCGACCCAGCCGAAGGCGATGCCCAGAATCTCGCCTGCGATGCCGGCGACCAGTGAGATGACCAGCGATTCGACGGCCAGCGACCACCTCAACTGGCCGCGAGTCATACCGATGGCTCGCAAGGTCGCGGATTCGCGGGTGCGTTCGATGACCGACAGGCTCAACGTGTTGGCCACGCCGATCAGCGCGATCAGCACGGCGACCGCAAGCAGCGCGACCAGAAGCGTGAGCATCGTGTCGACGATCTGGTTCCACCGGACGCGTTCGGCGATAGGACCGGACAATGAGGCACCTGCGCTTGTGCCGATGGCGGTCTGCGCGTTGGTGAGGATGTCCACGGCGGAAGCCTTCGACGTGTCGACCGCGGCGAGGACGATATGCCCGTCCGCCTGCACTTGCTTGTTCTGGAAATAGGATTCGTTGACGAACAAGGTGACGATGACATCCGAATCGACATTGCGGTAATCCCTCTGGGTGACGATGTAGGTCAGCGTGTTGGCGTCGGATGCGCCATCGCTGCCGTCATCGTGTGAAGCGCTGAAGCTCACTTCGTCGTTCTTGAACGAGAAGACCTTGCCGGTGAACGATGAGTATGTGGGAGCCAAGGCCTTGCCTTCGTCAAGGCTGACCCCGCTGAGATTCGCGTGCAGCACCTTGGACAGCGTGGCGGTGTCGGGCACCCCGATCAGGGTGGCGCTGCGCTCTTCACCCTCGATGATGACGCTGCCGCGGGCGATGGGCGCGTACAGTGTCGTTGTCACGCCGTCGATCTTGCCGATCTTATCGGCGACGGACTGGCTCAGTGTGCTGCCCTTGGCGATCATATCGACGCTGTAGTGCGTGTCGAGCGTGTTGTTCATCGTCTGCTTGGCGCAGGCGGCACCGGTCCCGATGCATGAGACGAGTGTCACGCCGATCAGCAGGGCGACACCGGTGGATGCGACACGCCTCGGGTTCTTCTGGATATTGGCATGCGCGATTTTCGCGGCAGGACCGAACAATGCGGCGAAGGCACCGCCGAGACGCATGAGCAGCGGCATCCAGAAGGCCGCGGTGACCACCAGACCGATAAAGATCAGGGCGCAGCCTGCGATGGCGGACAGCAGCATCGTCGGATAATCGTCGCTCAGATTCGAGGAGGACATGGATGAGCGGAGCATCATCACCGCGCCGACGGTCAACGCAGCACCGAGGGCGATCAGCAGGAAGCCGATGATGCCCCGGGCGATGCCGGCACGCTTGTTGTCACTGATATCGATGGGCCGCAACGCTTCCAATGGGGTGACTCGCGTGGCGGAACGCGCGGACCCGATCGAGGCGAGCACGGTCATGATGACACCGAACGCGAGCGGGATCACGAAGACCTGCCATGTGAATACCAGTCCGCCGGTCATGCCCAGGCTCTTGAGCGCGTGGCTGTGGACGACGATCGCCATGATCGCGGAGCCGAACGCGATGCCCAGTATCGAAGCAATCACGCCGAGGATGCCCGCCTCGCCGATGACGGAACGGTACAACTGGCCTTTTTGCGCGCCGATCGTGCGCAGCAACGCCAAGGTGCGGCGGCGTTGGGCGACCAGCACTTGGAAGGTGTTGGCGATGACGAGCGCCGCCACGAGCATCGCGAGGATGCCGAAGCACATGAGGAACACCGTCACGGCGTTGGTGCCTGATTGGCTGAGCGCCTTGAGCGCCTCATCCCCCGCTTTCTGCCGGGTTTCGATGCTGTAGCCGTTCGGCAGTTCCTTTTTGATCGATGCGACGGCGGTATCGGCCTTAGTTTCGTCGATGTCCAGGGTCATGCCGGTGAACATGAGGTCGGATTCGCTGTCCGCTCCCTCAAGGTTCGCCAAGGTTTGCATGCTGATGACAGCGGCACCGCCATAGGCGCCGAATGCGCCCTTGGCGTCTTCGGTGAAGCCGCTGACCGTCAACTCGACGGAATTGCTGCCTCTCATGCCGGAACCGTAGTTCGCGGCAAGGGTCACCTTGTCGCCGATGTTCACCGACAGCTGGTCGGCGAGTTTGGCCGGCAGTGCGATTTGCTTATCCCCCGTCGGCTGATGGCCTTTGACCATGGTGACCGGCAATAGGCGGTCATCGCTCGACGCGTTGATGGCGAGCAGCGTGGCGCTGTTGTCTCCCGTTGACGCGTTGACCGGAATGTTCTGCTGGATGTACGTGGATTTCACACCATCGGTGGAAGCAATCTGTTTGGTGTTCACCTCACCGATGGTGGGCGGTATCGAGCCTGATCCACTCATCTTTGACGTGCTTTGGATGATGTAATTCGCTTGCGCATACTGGGCGGTCAGCTGGGTGCGCAGGGTGTCGTTGAGTGTGTTGCCGAACAGGAAGGTGCAGGCGATGAACGCCGTGCCGATCATGATGGCGATTCCCGCAGGAATCAGCATCTTCATGTTCTTTTTCATCATTTTGATCGTTATCGACCACATGGGAATGTCCTTGCTTGTCTCGTGTCTGTCATTCAGCGTTGGATGCCGGCACACGGCATGGCGGCAGCAGGCGGCAGCGGCACGCCTTCGGACAGATTGAGTGTGGCGCGACGGCGTTCCTGCATGAGCAGCTCGCTCATCTGGTCGGCGCTGGGATGTTCGACATCCGCGACGATCTGGCCGTCAGCGAAGACGATGGCACGATCCGCATAGGAGGCGGCGACAGCATCATGCGTGACCATGATGATGGTCTGTCCCAGCTCCTTGACCGAACGTTTGAGGAAGCTCAGCACTTCCGCGCTGGAAACCGAGTCGAGATTACCGGTCGGTTCATCCGCGAACACGACCGACGGCTTGCTGATGAGGGCTCGTGCGATGGCGACTCGCTGCTGCTGGCCGCCGGACAGTTCGTTCGGACGGTGGCCCAGGCGCTCACGCAACCCGAGTGTGTCGACCAGCATGTCGAACCATTGGCGGTCGGGCTTCTCGCCTGCGAGGGTCAGCGGCATCACGATGTTCTGTTCGGCGGTGAACATCGGCAACAGGTTGAAACTCTGGAAAATGAAGCCGATCTTGTGCCGGCGCAGCAGGGTTAGCTGCTTGTCGTTCATCGTCGTGATATCGGCGCCGTCAAGCAGGATATGGCCGCTGGTGGCGGAATCGAGGCCGGCGAGGGTGTGCATGAGCGTGGACTTGCCGGAACCGGACGGACCCATGATCGCGGTGAACTTCCCTCGTTCGAATGCGACATTGACATGGCGCAGCGCGTGGACCGCGTTCTCGCCGGTACCGTAGATCTTCACCAGGTCGACAGCTTCGACGGCTATGGGATTCGGGGTTGTCATGGATCTTCCCTCCACTCGTTCGTCCGGAACCTTTCCTGGACGTATATCCTCGAATCTATCGGAGTGCAGGCGGAAAACCCATCATGCGCGAGATGGAAAACGCGTCTGAGGCGGCATCATCCTCGAGAATGATGCATCAGTGGAATCCCTGAGCATGCCGGCGACACGCCGGAACATGGGGTCGGGGTTGCTGTAGGCTGCCGGCGCGACTTAGAGCAGGACCATCGCGGCGATTGCGAGGACGGTGAATACGATGGTCGCTACGAGAATCGCCCAATCAGCCGGACGCATCGCCAGACGCACCCGGTAGGAGCGCTTGACACCGGGCAGTCCCAATCCGCGCGATTCCATAGCCCAGCCGACGCTGCGGCTCATCCGGTAGGCGCGGATCAACACGGCGACGATGACCGGAACCCATGCGCGCGCCCGTGCCAGCATCAGCAAAAACGGATTGCGGATGCCTCGCATCCGTGCGCCTTCCCCGGACAGATCAAGGCCTCGCGCACGCTGGGCGTCACGCACCTGAGTGACAATCCGCGCGAAAACCGGGATGTACCGCAAGGCGGTCGCCAGCGTCAGACCAGCGCTGTACGGCATGCCCAAAGCGACCGCCCCGCGGATGAGTTTCGCCTGGCTGGTGGTGAACAGGGTGAGGAAACAGGCGAAACCGAGCGCAGGAATGCGCAGACCCATCACCGCGGCCATGAGCAGGTTCTCCCGGGTCAGCCGCAGCCACCCCCAGTCGACGAGCACATGCGTGCCGGAACGGTCGAATATCGGCCACAGCACTACAATCAGCACGATGATGACGGCGAGAATCTTCCACACCCATGCGATGTTTTTCCGCGGAATATGGTCGGTGAGGAGCATGAGATGTTCAAGAATCAACGCCGCGAGCATGAGCGGCCAGCTGCGCCAGATGAGGCACAGGACAAGCAGGACGAGCGAGATGAGGAATTTGACGCGCGGGTCGACGCGATGCAGCCAGCCGTCGCCGGGAACGTACAGGTCGGCGTCCATCAGCGGCCCTCCCCGTATTCGCAAGGTTCCGGCAGCCCGAGTTCCGGCTGTACATGTTCCAGTTGGCCGTTTTTTTGCGGCTCGATCCGCCCGGCGGCGCGCACATGCCCGTCCTCGAGTTCGATGAGATAGGTGCAGCGTTGGCGCACCGTACGCATATCGTGACTGATCATCACGATGGTTGTGCCTTGCCGGCAACGTTGCGACGCCGCGTCAAGAATCATGCCGGACAGTCGGCGGTCCAGTCCAGCGGTCGGCTCGTCCAGCACGAGGATCGGCGTGTGCATGGCCAGAACGGACGCGAAGGCGACCAGTCGGCGTTGGCCGTAGCCCAAAGTCGCCGGCGATTGCCCTGCGATATCCTCGAGACCGAAGCGGCTGAGCAGCCGGCTGACGCGGCGGCTGATTTCCTCGCGCGGCACACCGAGGCACAACGGGCCGAAGGCGATTTCCTCGCGCGTGGTGGAGCAGAAAATCTGATGATCGGGGTTTTGGAACGCGTACCCGACATGGGAGGCCATCTCGCCGACACGGCGTCCGTCCACATGCAGCCCGTCAACGGTGACAGTGCCGGCGCTGGGTTGCAACATGCCGTTGAGATGACGGGCGAGGGTGGTTTTGCCTGAGCCGTTGCGCCCAATCAGGCCAACGAACGCACCGCGGTCGATGGCAAGGTTCACGTCGTCGAGGGCGGCGGAACCGTTGCCTCCCTCGGGATACCGGTAGGTGACGTGCTCGAAGCTGATCGCGGGCTGCCTCTCCCCCGTCCGTACGGCAGCATCCGTGACAATCGCCGGTGGGCCGGGTTCTCGCCCCGGCAGGGCGACCCCCAGCTCGATCAGCTTGTCCCGATGTGTTGTAAACAGCGTGGTATCGCCTTGCGCTGCGATGCTGCCAGAATCCAACAGCATGATGCGGTCGGCGTATCGGGCCAGCCCGTCTGTATCCTGCTGGGCCATGACAATCGTCAACTCGCGAGCTGCGCGAATCGTGTCAAGCGCTTGGAATACTTCCCGGGTGCCTTCCGGATCGAGCGCCGCCGTCGGCTCGTCGAGCACAAGAATGCGCGGATGACAGGCCAAAGCCGCGGCGATCGCCACCCGCTGCATCTGCCCTCCTGACAGGCTAGTCGGTACACGCCGGCGATACCCGTCCATGCCGACCAGGTGCAGCAACCCGTCGATGCGCTCGTCCATACGGCCGGGATCGACACCGCGGCTTTCCATTGGGAAGGCGAGTTCGTCTTCCACACTGGCACAGAACAGTTGGGATTCCGGGTCCTGTTGGACGTATCCGACATCGCTTGACAGTTCGGCGATGCTGCATTCGGCGGTGTTACGTCCGGCGACGGTCATCGTACCGCGCATGGTGCCGTCGTCCGGATTCGGGATGATACCGGCGAGCGCCATGCACAGCGTGGATTTGCCGGCCCCGGTCGGGCCGATGATGCCTGTGAATGATCCGGGCAGGATTGAGAAATCCAGCTCGTTCAATGCCTTGACCGGTTCACCATCGTCGGTTTGCGGGGTATACCACCAGCTGAGGTGGTTCGCCGTGATGATCGGGGCGTGGTTCATATCAGGTCGTTCGATTGTCTGTGCCGTCAGTGCCGTCTGTGCCGTTGTCGCAGTCAGCGGGCGTCAGTTGACGCTGCCCGATCGACGGTCGGAACCCGGCGTTTCGGTCCGCTCTGCGGCATCGCTACCGGCATCGTCAACGGTGTCGGCACCAACATTTGCGCCGGTACCGGTGTCAGCGGATGCCCCAGTGTAGTCCTGAGGAATCGCAACGGCGGGCTGCACGCCCAGATTGCCCATGCGCACCAGCGGCGGATAGGCCGTGCGGACCGCGGCGAACAGAGCGTAGGCGATGACCAGGCCGACAACCATCTGGCCGGTGTTGCCCAGGACCTCGCCCAAGGCCGGACCCCAGCCGGACAGGATGCCTCCGGCGATGAGGTAGCCGAACACTTTCCACACGCCGGCGATGACGGAGCCGGCGATGATATTGGCCGGACGGAACTTACGCACAATCAGTCCGACGAGCACGGCTTGCAACCCGTCGATGACGAAAGTGAACGCCGCCCACTGCGGATAACCGGACAGCAGGTCCGACAGTGCCGGTCCCAGTCCGCCGATCACGCCGCCGACCCACGGGCCGAACGCGTAGGCGGAGAAAAAGATCATTGCATCAGACAGGTTGAGGTATCCGCGTGTCGGTGTCGGCAGCTTCACCAGCATGGTCAGCACCGTGGTCAGTGCGGTCATGATGGCGATCAGCGGAATCATGCTTGCTTGGAATTTGGCTTTGGTTTGTGCAGCCATATTTCCTCTCTTCTTGAACATCGATCCTGTGCACCCGTATGTGGATGCGTCAGGCCAATATCTTACGGATGACGGCGACGCGATCGGCCCCACGTCCATATCGCGTGAACCCTGTGACTCAGCCTTTCACGGTCAGCTTGTAGTAATCAGGCAAGCCCATGTAATTGAAGGACAGCGAACCGACTTGCTTGCCGGAGGCCGCCGTCACATTCGTATACCACAGCGGAATCACAGGAAGATCCTCAAACAGCAGTTCCTCGGCCTTGTGATAGTAGCCGATCGCCCCGTCGAGCGTGGTCTGCCGGGCTGCCTGATCGATCAGCGCGTCGAACGCCGCGCTCTTGTAGTCGCCGTTGTTCAGGCCCTTGCCGTCCGCCGACGCGGAGTCATACGCCTGTACCAGATACCCTTCGGGGTGCGGATAATCAGATTGCAGGCCTTGGATGAACGCGGCGCCGACCGTTCGGTTATGAATCGCGGTGCTCAGCTCCTTGGATGTCGAGAAGATCAGCGGTTGCGCGTCGATGCCGAGCGCATTCGTGATGGAATTGCAGATCGCGTCGATCCACGGCTTGTTGCCGCTGTCCGCGCTGTAGGCGAGTCGGAAAGTCCCTTCCCATGGGCTGATGGCATCCGCCTGTTTCCACAGTTTCTTGGCTTGTGCCGCATCATAGTCGAGTACGGATGCCCCGGCGAGGATTTTGCTATACCCTGCGATGGTCGGCGCAGTGAAGTCAGTCGCCTTGGTGGCGGTACCGTACAGGACTTTCTTGATAATCGTCTCGCGGTCGACCGCATGGGCGATCGCGGCACGCCGCAACTTGCCCTCCTTGCCGGAGAAATGCGCCATATTCTGCGGTATCGTGAAGGATTTGAAGCCGGGGCCGGGCTTGCTGACGGTTTGCAGCTGTTCTTTGCTGTAGGTTTTCAGCGCGCTTGACGGAATGGAATCCAACACGTCGAGGTTGCCTGCCAGCAAGTCGGAGTATGCGGCGTCGAGGCTCGTGTACAGTTCGTAGGTCACTCCCCCGTTCTTCGCCTTGCGCGGACCGGTGTACCTGGGGTTGGGCACGAGTTTGATTTCCTGGTCATGCGACCAGGATGCAAGCTTGTACGGCCCGTTTCCGACCGGGTGTTCACCGAATGCGTCGATGTCCTTGTACGCGCTGGCAGGCAATGGCAGGAACGCCACATCGCCGACCTTGTACGGGAATGAGGAGTCAGGGGCGGCGAGCGTGACGTCAAGCGTAGTGTCGTCGACAACCTTCAGGCCTGACAGCTGGGCGTTCTTGTCGCCGTTTTCGTCTTGCAGCGCGTCGTAGCCCTTGATCGTGGAGAATATGGCGGCACCTAGCTGCCCGTTAGCAGCGTTGGCGGCGAAGGACCATGATTTCGCGTAGGTGGAGGCGGTAATCTTCTCGCCGTCGGAGAAGACGAGTCCCGAACGCAGTTTGATGGTGTATTCCGAGGCGTCGGCGTTCGGGGTGATGGATGTGGCGTCCGCGTAGACCAGTTTGCCGGCAGCGTCGAAGGTGACCAAACCTTCGTACAGCTGTGTAACCACCTTCCAGCCGGCAAGGTCGTCAGTGTTGCTCGGAATCAGTCCTGCGGCAGGCTCCACATTGTTGACGGTGACGATATTCCCGGCGCTCGATGACGCTGAGGCGGATGCGCCCGCGGACGGCCCCGAAGAACACCCCGACAGCGTCATTGCGGATACGGCGAGGACCGCGATGGCGGCCCGTTGCAGGAAGGTACGACTGCTGTTCTTCATGGTCGGCTCTTTCTCTCTCGTTCGATGTGGTTGGTCTACCGTGCGGTTGCAGGACGAACAGGTCGCACAGGCACGGTCAAGGACGTGCATGGCGCGCAAGCGTCGGCATGCGAAGTCCGATATCAACATTCCATAGTGTCGAGGACATTGTGCTCAGAACGCAATCCGCGGACCGCCCCGATCACGAGTGCACGCACGACGTCACAAAAAGCCCGACAATCAGGTCGCGCCAATCATGACTTGACGACACCACCACAACGACAGCATTACGAAAAACGCGGGCGCGACAATCACTCGCCGCACCCGCGCAACCAATCACACAAGGCTATGCTTGCATTTGAATGTGCTTACTTGGCGTCACTTGGCCAGACCGGACTCGCGCAGTGCCTTGAAACCGCCCTCGAGGTCTTCGATGATGTCGTCGATGTTCTCGAGGCCGATGGACAGGCGGATCGTGCCCTGGTGGATGCCCTGGTCCTCAAGTTCCTCCGGGGACTCCTGGGAGTGCGTGGTGGAGGCCGGGTGCACGACGAGAGACTTGGCGTCGCCGACGTTCGCGAGCAGCGAGAACAGGTGCAGGTTGTCGATGAACACGCGTGCCGCGTCCTTGCCACCCTTGATATCGAAGGTGAAGATGGAGCCGCCGCCGTTCGGGAAGTACTTCGCGTACAGATCATGGTCGGGACGTCCCGGTACGGCCGGGTGGCTCACGGACTCGACTTCCGGCACGGTCTGCAGGTATTCGACCACCTTCAAAGCGTTCTGCACGTGGCGCTCGACGCGCAGGGAGAGCGTCTCGGTGCCCTGCAGGAGCAGGAACGCGGCGAACGGGGACAGCGTGGCGCCGGTGTCGCGCAGCAGGATGGCGCGGGCACGGGTCACGAAGGCCACCGGGCCGAGGGCCTCATAGAAGTTGAGGTTGTGGTAGGAGGGATCCGGTTCGGTCAGGGTCGGGAACTTGCCGGGAACAGCGGCCCAGTCGAACTTGCCGCCTTCGACGATCACACCGCCCAGGGTGGTGCCGTGACCGCCGATGAACTTCGTGGCGGATTCCACCACGATGTCGGCGCCGTGCTCCAGCGGGCGGAACAGGTACGGGGTGGCGAAGGTGTTGTCAACGACGAGCGGCAGGTTGTGCTTGTGGGCGATGTCGGCGATGGCTTCGATGTCGGCCAGGTCAGCGTTCGGGTTGCCGAAGGTCTCGATGTAGACGAGCTTCGTGTTCTCCTGGATAGCGTCCTCGAAGTTCTTCGGATCGCTCGGCTCGACGAAGGTGGTGTTCACGCCGTCACGCGGAAGCGTGTGGCGAAGCAGGTTGAAGGTGCCGCCGTAGATGTGCTTGGAAGCCACGATATGGTCGCCGGTCTGCGTGATGTTGCGCACCGCGTATTCGACGGCTGCTGCACCGGATGCGACCGCGAGGCCGGCGGTGCCGCCTTCGAGCGCTGCGATGCGGTCCTCGAACACGCCCTCGGTGGTGTTGGTCAGGCGGCCGTAGATGTTGCCCGGGTCCTGGAGGCCGAAGCGGGCCTCAGCGTGATCGAAGTTATGGAAGACGTAGCTCGTGGTGGCGTAGATCGGGACCGCGCGGGAATCGGTGGCGGGATCCGCCTCTTCCTGGCCGACGTGCAGCTGGAGGGTCTCGAAACGGTAGTGGTTGTTCTTTTCAGCCATGGTGGTGCTCCTTGGTTCGGTGGGTGGTTGTGTTTCCGTCTTGCCCTCGCCGCCGCGGCCTTGCAGCCGGTTGGTGAGGTGTTGATTGAGAGATTAAGCCACCCACGCAAGCCCTGCAACCACGCCGTTATCGTGCTTAGCTATAACCGTTTAATGCGCCTTGCGACCAGAGGGATTGACGGCCTCGGTCGAATCGGAAAATCTTGCCGCGAAGCACGCGACACACCGACATGACAATCCACGCGTGACATGGACGGGCGGCGCCTGTGTGGTTCGAGGACCGAGAAGTCCAAGGCGACATACTACAGTCATTGGCGACGCGACCGCGATGCCGGCGCGCAGAAAGGCTTCCCATGACCCAAGATATGACGAATCAAGATGTAACGCTCTATCAACGTGACCCCAAGTACATTCCCCGCGTTGCCGCGGTGCATGACATGTGCGGATACGGAAAATGCTCGTTGACGGCGGCGATCCCGATTCTTTCGGCCGCTGGGTGCGACGTGTGCCCGGTACCGACCGCCTTGTTCTCAGCGCATACCAGATACCGTGTGTTCACCATGCACGACACGACCGATATCCTCAATGACTATTTGGACGCCTGGCAGCAGGAGAATGTCGATCTCGACGGGGTGTACAGCGGTTTTCTGGGTTCCGCCGATCAGGTCGCGATCATCAAGCGGCTGTATCGGGAATACCCGCATGCCTTGCGTCTTGTGGACCCGGTGATGGGCGACGGCGGCGAGATGTATCCGACATACACGGACCAGCTGTGCCAGGCCATGGGTGATCTGGTCGATGGCGCCGACGTGCTCATGCCGAATCTGACCGAGGCGAGCATCCTGACCGGCCGGGACTATCCGGGGCAGAATCTCGACGACCGTCAAGTCGACGACTTGCTGGAGGCGCTGCTTGCTTTGGGAGCCAAGAACATCGTGCTCAAGGGCATCGATCGCGGGGACGGCACGCTGCGCAACTATGTGGTGAGCGCTTCCACCGGCATCGCGGGCAAGCGTGAGCTGGTCCACGACAAGCTGCCGTATATGACGCATGGCACCGGGGACGCTTACGCCTCCGCCATGTGTGGGGCGATCATGGCGGGGCGTGGTCTGGCGCAATCCGCGAAAATCGCCGGTGAATTCGTCCGCCATGCGATGATCCATACGGCCGATCAGCCGCATCACGAGGAACGCGGTGTGAGTTTTGAACTTGATCTGAGTGATTTGACCGGACTGGTTCGTCACTGACAGATGATTTGCAGCTGATTACAGGGCTTAACCGCTTCCGTTCAACTTTTGACCACATTGTCCCGCCGCGCTGGCACCGGACGGTCACGGCATGGTGCAATAGGCCCATGAATGACTATCAAACACCACAGCCATGTAGTTTTCCGCACGCCCATGAGCAGGCTTCGAGCATGCTCACCCGCTGCCGGGCGGTCATGCTCGACCCCTGCACTTCAGCGAAAACGCTGGGTACCGCCGGGGAGCAGTACGCCGCATACTCGCTGATCGGACGCGACTGGCATCTCATCGCCTCCAACTGGCGGACCCGTTATGGGGAAATCGACCTGATCATGCTGGCCGACGACCTCACCCTAGTGTTCGTCGAAGTCAAAACCCGGCGTACGACCCGGTTCGGCGCCCCTGAGGAAGCCGTGCACGCAGCCAAACAGGCGGCGCTGCGCAAGGCGGGACGGTTGTGGCTTTCCCAACGGCAGGAGAACACGCCGTATTACCGTGGCATACGGTTCGATGTGGTCAGCATCCAGGTTCGCGGCTCGGATGTGGATTTGCGGCATATCCCGGGGGCGTTCTGATGGCGAGGATCGGCAGCGCTTCCTCCATCGGATTCCTTGGCTTGCGCGCGTTCACCGTGCATATGCAGGCGTTCGTATCGCAAGGATTGCCGTATTTCTCAATCATCGGGCTTCCCGACGCCTCCTTGAGCGAGGCGCGGGAGCGGGTCCGATCGGCATGCCAGGCTGCGGGATTCACATGGCCGCAGACCCGGGTGACGGTGAACCTCTCCCCCGCTTCGATGCCCAAACGCGGTTCCGCGCACGATCTGGCGATTGCTGCAAGCGTGCTCGGCGCGGCCGGGAAAATCAGCAGTGAAGCGCTGGAACGGACTGTGGTGCTCGGCGAACTCAATCTCGACGGCAGCGTACTGCCGGTCCCCGGGGTGCTTCCAGCCGTTGTGCACGCGAAATCACAAGGCATGTCACGTGTCATCGTCCCGGCGGCGAATATCGAGGAGGCCGAACTCGTCCCCGACATCGCAGTGACCGGCGTGCGGCATGTCGGCGAGCTCATCGAGTTGTTGGGCAGCCATGCGAAGTACACGCTGTCGCCGTCGCATGGTGACGATCTGTCTGATGGCGAACGCATGGACGCGCCCGCGACAGGCGATATGAGCGAAGTCATCGGGCAGGATCACACGAAATGGGCGTTGCAAGTCGCCGCGGCAGGCGGCCATCACGCGCTGCTGGTCGGCCCTCCCGGGGCGGGCAAGACAATGCTCGCCTCACGATTGCCCGGCATCATGCGGCCGCTCAGTGACGACGAGCAGCTTGAAGTCGCGTCGGTGCGTTCGCTGTGTGGGACGCTTCCACGATTCGGCATCACCGATGTTCCACCATATGAGGCGCCACACCATACCGCATCCTCGGCCGCCTTGGTCGGCGGCGGATCAGGCGTCGCCGTCCCCGGGGCGATCACCCGCGCGCATCGCGGCGTCCTGTTCATGGACGAGGCCCCGGAATTCTCCACACGGGCGTTGCAGACGCTTCGTGAACCGTTGGAATCCGGGTGTATCGCCTTGTCCCGGACCAAAGGCACCGCTTGGTATCCCGCCCGGTTCCAGTTGGTCATGGCCGCCAATCCGTGCCCGTGCGGGTACGCCTTTGGCGACGGCGAGCGCTGCACGTGCAGGGAACGCGACCGTATCCGCTATTTTTCAAGGCTGTCCGGCCCGATTCTCGATCGCATCGACATCCAAGTGGAAGTCCCGCCCATCAATGAAATCACGCTCGGCGATCAGGGTGCAAACGGCAAGGACAGTGCGACCATGCGCGCTGAGGTCAGCAAAGCCCGCGATTGCGCCGCGGAACGGTTCCAGGGGTACGGCTGGACATGCAATGCGCAGGCGGACGGCGTGTGGCTGCGGGAGCATACGTCACGGCAAGCCGTTGAACTGGTCAATCGCGCCTTGGATTCCGGGCGGTTGAGCCTTCGCGGTGCCGACCGGGCGATGCGTCTGGCGTGGACGCTTGCGGATATGCGCGGCGGGACGTCGCCAGACAGGCAGGATATGGCGCAAGGTATCGCGCTCAGGACCCGCATGCGGTAACGGCTTTCAGCGACGCAGCCCGTCCGATCTGCCTTCTGGTTCCGTCCGCATGGTTCTGCCAGCTTGGTTCTGCCAGCTTGGTTCCGTCACACGTTTTGCCGCCCACCTGATTGCGCTCACCCGGCGGCGCAGCCCGTCCGATACCGTCCATTCAGTACATCCGACAGCATCCGTTCATCCCGATACGCCGCATTCCGAGCGGATTCGATTGCTCTGAAAGAGAGGCATCCATGTCATCAGTACATCCCTCCTCCATCACGTCGGCCGCATCGGCCACATCGACCGCGCCGGCCGCGCCGCCATCATCCCCGACCGGGGAACACGACCATGGTTCGGCCCGGCCGAGCGACGACACACTTGCGCGGGCGGCTCTCACCTATTGCACCGACAGCGCTGACGCCTTGATGTTCGCAACACTCAAAGGCGCGCCCGACGCGTGGAGTGTGCTGTCGGCGATGTATTCGAGCGCCTCATGGATGCCGGAACGCATGCAATGGCAGCGACCGATGGCAGCCAGCCGACTGGAAGAATGGTTCGTCACCGGTGCGGCGCGGTGGGGGCTGCGGGCGGATTCCCGCGCGTTGACCACCTTCCGCAAGTCCTTGGAGGGGTGGCAGACCCGTCTGCACGACCTGCTCACCAGTTTGGCAGTCATACACCACGATTTCGGGGTCAAGGAGATGCCTTGGCATGACCGGCATGATAACGGGGAAGGTGACTGTTGCCCGATGCCCCACACACTGGCCGAAGCAATCTGGTCGCATGCGACGGCGGATGGGCGGTACTGGCTGATTGGCCCGGACAGCACGCTGTGGCCCGAGCAAGTCGGCGATTTGTGTGTCCGCAAGGATTGGGCGGCGCCGCTGTGCCTGTGGGGTCTGGGACATGCTCCTGCGCTCAAGGCCTGTGACAGGCCGCTGGCCATCGTCGGTTCACGCGGTGTCAACGAATACGGGCGCACCGTCGCATACAGCCTCGGACGTCATGCTGCCGGCGACGGGCACACCGTGGTCTCTGGCGGGGCGATGGGCGCCGACGCCGCCGCCCATTGGGGAGCGATCCGGGCAAGGGAACAGTATGGGGATTCGGCCGGGCCGACCATCGCCGTATTCGCCGGCGGGCTAACCCATATCGGCCCGCGCAGCAACCAGCTGCTGTTCGACGCGATCGTAGCAAATAGGGGTGCCCTCATCAGCGAATCATTCCCCGGCACCGTGCCGCAACCCCACCGGTTCTTGCTGCGCAACCGCATTATCGCCGCGCTCGCGTCCACTGTGGTCGTGGCGCAGGCTCGCCGGCGATCAGGCGCGCTCAACACCGCCACATGGGCGACGGAACTGAACCGTGACATCTACGCCGCCCCTGGGGATATCACCACGCCAAGCAACGGCGGATGCAACCGGCTAATTGCGGACGGCAAAGCGATGCTGCTGTGCAGCTGCGAGACGGTGTCCGACATCTGTCATGCCGCCCACCGGCCTGCCACGAGCGGTGTCGCTGACCTCGCAGGCACCGCGCAGGCAGCGGAATCCGCAGAGACACACCTCGTCGAACCGCCTGACATTGAAACTGCCGGCGCGCCGTCACCCGAGGGTCATGGTCTGCGTGAGCGTCTGATCGCCATCATGCGCGCACTGCGTCGCCCGATGCCGCCAGAACGCCTCGTTGCAGCGATAGCGCAAGATGATTCGTCGGCGAGCCCGCCTCAATCCCAGGATGTCCTCGCCGAACTAGGGCTGATGGAGCTGGACGGCGTCGTCATCTGCGGGCCGGAGGGATTCAGGCTTGCCACTGGCAGCGGCTGAGATCGACTCGCGGGCCGTCCGCGCCGGCATTGCCTTGTTGACTGGCTTCGGTGAACGCCACGCCTTCGCTTTCAAGGAGCGCGCGCTGCCGGTCTGGTCCACCGAATGCGAATCCGGGAGCGAGCGAGCCATCCCTGAACACGACCCGATGACAGGGAATCACTCCGGGTTCGGGATTGGAGTGCAACGCATAGCCGACCATGCGCGCATTGCGTGGTCTGCCGGCGAGCGCGGCGACCTGCCCGTATGTGGCGACGCAACCCGCGGGAATCCGTCTGACGATGTCATACACCTGAGTATTAAACGTTTGGCCCATACCACCATTATCCGGCCGATACCCGCCGACTCGCCCCGTTGCGCCGAGAGCTGGGCGCTTCGTCCTGCCTTGTGCGAGAATCGAAGGTATGAGTCCGAAACATGTGGAACAGATGTACGATGCCCTGATTGTTGGAGCGGGTGCCGCCGGATTGTCCGCGGCGCTCGGATTGCTGCGTTCGGAACGCATCGCGCAGATGACGCAGGAGGGGCGCGCGCCGAAGATCCTGGTGGTCTCCAAGCTCCAGCCCTTACGTTCGCACACCGGTTCCGCGGAAGGCGGGATCGCAGCGAGCCTCGGCAACGTGTCCGAGGATGATTGGCATTGGCATTATTACGACACAGTCAAAGGCGGTGATTGGCTGGTCGACCAGGATGCGGCGAAGCTGCTCGCACAGGAGGCTCCCGCCACCGTCATCAATCTCGAACGTTCGGGGGTCGCGTTCTCGCGCACCGCCGACGGGCATATCGCGCAACGCAAGTTCGGCGGCCATACCGCACACTTCGGTCAACAGCCGGTGCCGCGCGCAGCCTATGCGGCGGACCGCATCGGCCATCAGATTCTGCATACCCTGTGGCAGCAGTGCATAGCGCAAGGTGTCGAGTTCGCCGAGGAATGGTATGTCACCGATCTGGTACTCGACGAGCGCCACGAGCGTGTGGAGGGCGTCGTCGCCTACGACACGCACACCGGCAAGGTGCACGCGCTGCATGCACGCAACGTGCTGCTCGCCACAGGCGGCGCCGGGCGCCTGTTCCATACCACGTCGAACTCGTGGGATCTGACCGGCGACGGCATGGCGCTCACCCTTGAAGCCGGTCTGCAGCTTGAAGACAGCGAATTCGTGCAGTTCCACCCCACCGGGCTCGCCCATACCGGCATCCTCATCTCCGAGGCGGCGCGCGCGGAAGGCGGCGTGCTGCGCAACAGCGACGGCGAAGCGTTCATGCAGCGCTATGCGCCTGGACACGCCGACCTCGCAGCGCGTGACGTGGTGAGTCGCTCCATTATGGCGGAAATCGACGCCGGCCGCGGCGTCGCCGATCCGAAGGACCCGCAGGGCCCGCGCGATTGCGTCTGGCTTGATATGACCGGCATCGACCCGGAGCATATGCACGCCGTACTCCCCCAAGTCGTGGAAACCATTGAGGATTACGCGGGCATCGATCCGACCAAGGACTATGTGCCGGTCAAACCGACCGCCCACTACACGATGGGCGGTATCCCCATCACCACTGACGGCGAAGTCTACACTTGGGCGGACGGCGCTCGGCATAAGGTCGCGGGCCTGTATGCCGCGGGTGAATGCTCCTGCGTGAGCGTCCACGGCGCGAACCGTCTCGGCGGCAACTCCCTGCTGGACGCCTGTCTGTTCGGACAGCGCGCGGGTGCTGCCGCGGCAGCGCGGATCGCCGATTCTCATGCCGTTGCGAGCCCGGATGATAATGCCGTGGCGGCAGAGGACCCGTCCCAAGACGCCGTCGAAACCACCGCGCAAACGCGCCGAACGGAGCTCGCCGGCCTGCTCAAACCGACCGGACGAGCCGGTGAAAACACAGGAAGCGAAGCGTCACCGCAGCCGCAAACCCTGCAAGACGACAACGCCTACCAGCTACTGGCAGACCTCGGCTCCGCCATGGAACGCGCACTTGCAGTCCGTTGCAATCATGACAGCATCGCCGAGGCCTTACAACTGGTGGACGAGGATTTCGCCGAGCGGGCGCGCACACTGCATACGCACAGCGACTCACCGGCGTTCAATCAGGAGGTCACCGCCATCTGGGAAGTTCGTCATCTGCTGGAACTCGCCAAGGCGATGCTGCGTGCCACGGACGCGCGGCATGAATCCCGCGGATCACTCAAACGCACCGACTACCCGGACCGCGATGACAAGCAGTACCTCGCCCACTCGATGGTCGCCAGCACAGGTACGGTCACCTGGCAGCCCGTGCATATTCTCGACATGCCTCCACAGGCACGCGAATACTAATCGGGCACCGCTCGTGGCACACTATATTCGGTTTTGACAACAGGAGGCTGGCAATGAATGGCAATGACGGGACCCGTGTCCAAGTGACGCTGCGGGTGCATCGGTTCACCCCGCGCCCCGAACGCAATCGCCCTCGCTCCGGCAGCCCGTTCGCGAAACAGGGATCTCCCTTCGGCTCGGGGACGGCACGCAGGCGTCCTCGCGGCAAACAGTGGACCCAGGACTATCTGCTCTCGGTACTACCGGACACCACAATCCTGGATTGCCTGCTTGATATCAAACGCACGCAGGATCCAAGCCTCGCGTTCCGCTATTCCTGCGGACACGGCATGTGCGGTTCGGACGCCGTCGCCATCAACGGCACCCCGACGCTGCTGTGCACGGCGAAAGTCAAGGACTGGGCGGTTGCCCAAACCGCGCAGAACACCACCGACGCCGAGGGTTTCCGCAAGACGACGGGAACGGATGCCAACCCCGCCGACAACGCCGCGTACATCTCAGGTACTTCAGGTGTCTCAGGTGCCTATGATGGCTCCCCTCTTGTCATTGAATTGTCGGCACTGCCGGGATTCCCTGTGCAACGTGACTTGATTGCCGACATCGACCCGATGATCGAGCAAATCAAGCGTCTGAAACCGTATCTGCAGGCGGACGGCAAGCTCGCCACCACGAAGGACGGCAAAATCGACGTGTTCGAATACCTGCAACGGCCGGAACAACTTGCCGCGTATGAAACGCTGAGCAACTGCATCGCGTGCGGCGTATGCGAAGGCAGCTGTCCGGTGTTCGCCGGCGGCGAAGCGTTTATCGGACCAGCCGCCCTGATTACGGCTTCACGGTTCATCAATGATTCGCGCGATACCGCGGCCGACGCGCGTATGGACGCAATCGACACCGCGGATGGCATCGCGGCATGCCAGTCGGTACGCGCCTGCTCACGTCATTGCCCGCGCGGTATTGATGTCGGCGAGGAAATCTGGCAGCTCATCGCCAAAGTCAAGGAACGCTGAGCGTCCGGGAACGCCGGGACGCGGCACATTCCGCAATCCGCATCCGGCGGCGGCACACCCCATGCCGTCACCGGCACCATCCATCTCATGGGGACAAATGTCATGGAACACACACCACAGTCACCACTCACCGCTATCTGGACCAATGTCGAAGACCACGCTCTTGAGCGTCAATCCCCCGGTCTCGCGAGAGCCAGGGCCGATGCGACCGAAGCTGGCATTCCTCAAGGGTCGGCGGCACAAGCGGAGCTGCTGCGAGCGCTCGAGCATATGGTGGGCGCGACATCCGTGATTGTGGTCGGCACCGGCGCGGTGGTGGAAACCTACCAGCTGCTTGACGGATTGGACGGGCACGGCCAGCTGACCGCCGTTGACTCGTCGGCGCAGGGCATCGCCATGATCCGCAGCCTGCTGCGCGAACTGGCCGACAGTACACAGGCATCCTTGCGGGCGGTGAGCGCCCCCGCCAAGGTGTTCCTGCCGCGGCTGAATGCGGCTGATTACCATCTCATCGTCGTGGCCGGCGATGTGGACAACTACCGTGCGACCTATGAGCAGGCTCCTCGTCTGTTGAACAAGGGCGGGATCATCGCGTTCACGGATATCCTCGCGTTCGCCGGGCAGACGGCTGACGGCGCGGCGGGTGACGGTGTGGGCATGGATGACGCGCCTGACATGAGGAAAGCCGACGCCATGCGACAGCTTCTCGCTGATGTCGAGGAGGACGAACGGTTCGAAAGCACGCTCACCCCCAGCGGCACAGGCCTGCTGCTCGCCGTCAAACGCTGAAGACGCACCGCCTGGAAGCTGCCGTGATCTGTAATTCAGACTGAACACCCCGCGCTGGACGCCGACCGGCTGAGTTGAACTGCCCGGCTGATTGTCGGCGTTGCCTGTTGCCGGTAGTCTGTTGTAGGTTATTGCCGCCGGCTAACATCGCTGCAGGTTAGTTTCCGCAATCGGCAGCAGACGTGACCTCGCGCTCCTGTACACGCCGCTCCTATACTCCACCGTCTTTCGCAGAAAGCCAAGATTACGCCATTGAAAGATCTTACGGGATTCCGGGGGCGTTATTCGCTTACCGTCTCGTCCGCCCGCTCGGCGCCGAGCGCGATACGCACGGCCTCGTCAGGGTCATCGGTGAACCGCACCAGATGCGGGTCGAGCGGCGAAATCATCCGTCGCGCCTCGACCGTGGTCGTGACCCAATCGAATAATCCGCGCCAATACGCCGTATCGAACAGGACAATCGGAATGGATTTGACTTTGTGCGTCTGTACGAGGGTGAGCAGTTCGAACATCTCATCCAAGGTGCCGAATCCGCCGGGGCAGACGATGACTCCGGACGAGTATTTCATGAACATGGTTTTACGCACGAAGAAGTAGCGGAAGCTCATGCCGAGGTTCACCCATTCGTTGAGCCCCTGCTCGCGTGGCAGTTCGATGCCGAGCCCCACCGATTTGCCGTTCATTTCGCTGGCGCCGCGGTTCGCGGCTTCCATGATGCCCGGTCCTCCCCCGGTAATCACCGCATACCCGGCCTTCGCAATGCCTCGGCCCATCGCGCGTGCCGCCTGGTAAGCGGGATCGTCTTGCGGCGTGCGGGCGGATCCGAACACGCTGATCGCCGGGCCGAGTTCGGCGAGCGCTCCGAATCCGTCGACGAACTCGGCTTGAATGCGCAACACACGCCACGGATCCATATGCAGCCAGTCGGTCGGCTGGTTGTCGCGCAGCAGATTCGCGGTCGCGCTCTCTTCGGGAATCATACGGCCACGAAGCATGACAGGGCCGGACATATACGTCATCTGCTCGTCTCCGGCCTCATGGGCTGGCTCGTGCACAGGCTGCCCATGTACGAGCTCATGTGCGGACTTGTGCCCAGTGCTGGATTGAGTGTTGTGCCCGTGACCCTCGTCACGTCCAGTCTCAGTTCTGGATTCAATCCCATTATCCGGCTCATCTCCGGTTTGCTGATGCCCGATTTGCTGGAATGGTGATACCTGCGACGGTTCCTTCCGCATGTTTGTCATGACTGCTCCTCAGTGTCCTGCGCGCGGGTGGCTCTGCCGGTACGCGCGTATCCGCTCTTCAGGGAACACCCTGCTGCTGACAATCTCCGTGCCGTCAGGCAGCAGACCCGGCTCCTCCACGGCAACTGCCGGCGTATGGGCGCCAACGGCCTCAGCGCTTGATTGTGCAAGATGCTCGTAACGCTTCGATTGCCGGCTGAGCAACACGCTCGACACCGCCGCGGCGAGCAGCGAAGCCAGCAGTACGCCAAATCGCGCTTCTGCGGACAGCTCGGCATTGGTGTAGGCAAGCGTGGCAATCAGGAACGACACAGTGAAGCCAATTCCGCATGCACAGGCCGCCGGGAACAGGTCACGAACCTTGAGCTCCTTCGGCATGCTCAGCCCGCCGAATCGCGTCGAAAGCCAAGCGGTAAGCATGATGCCAAGCGGTTTGCCGACTACGAGGGCGACCACGATGCCGACGACAACCGGGGAAACAAACAGCAGCAGCGACAGCGATCCGATATGCACGCCCGTGGCGAACAGGGCGAACACCGGCAACGCGAGAAATGCGGAGAAGGGTTGCAGTTTGTCATGATAACGTTCGGCGCGCGGTGTGGCCTCGCCGTACATCTCGCGCGACGGAGTCAGCAAGCCGACCAGTACACCCGCGAGCGTGGGATGAACGCCAGCTTCGAACATCATGACCCATGCGAGGATTCCGACAGCACCGACCGCCAGCCACGGCACACGTTTGCGGCGGACCAGCACGTACCAGATGGCGGCGCACACGGCGATGCCGACGAACCAATACCAGGCGTTGAGCGAGGAGAAGAACACGGCGATCAGAATGATGGCGAGCAAATCGTCAACCGTCGCAAGTGTCATCAGAAACGCCCTGATCGAGCCGGGCAACGCCTTGGCGAACAAGGCGAGAACCGTCAGGGAGAACGCGATATCGGTCGCGGTCGGAACCGCCCAACCGTGGGAGGCGGTACCGAATGGTACAACCGCGCCGGTTGCGATGGTCATGCTGCCGGGCGCCGGAGGGGCGAATTGCGAATACAGGCCAATCACCGCAACGAACAGGATGGGCGGAACCAGCATGCCTCCCACCGCGCACAGCATCGGGACGGCGGCGGCTTTGGGATTCGCGAGCGAGCCAGTGGTCAGCTCCTGTTTCAAATCAAGCCCGACCATGAGGAAGAAGACGGTCAGCAGGCCGTCCTGCGCCCAGTGGCTGATTGGCAGCATGAGATTAGTTCCCGGAATGCCGATGGTGTATTCGGCCACCGTTTCGAAGCCGTGCATCGTCCACGGCAGATTCGCCAACAGGAAGCCAAGCAGGGCGAATCCGAGCATAATCAAGCCGGATATCCGGTCCGAGGCGGCAATGCGCCTGATAGTCGTCCATACTCCCCTGTTGCGCTGTGTCATATCACTCCCGTCGTACCATGATGCCTGTGGCATGCGGAACACATATGCATCCATTGTAAAAAACGGTATGTGAACTGTTCCGCCCGGAGCTGACACGCCATGCCGTGTCGGATACGCGGGCGCATTAGGAGAATCGGCGTATAGGAAAAATCGTGGTGCCGATGATGTGACTGGGCGGGCCGTATGCCCGGACATGCACAATCTGACAGATGCCGCCGAATCCCAGCGTCCTCCGCGGTGTTTCCTCCGTTTGCGCGTACCCAGACATACACAATCCATAGAATGCTGCCCCCGCGCCGCCGTTTCGGCCAATCTTTCTACAAACTGTCTACGCGAACCAGCCTCTCAGCGTAACCAGATTGCGAAACAGCACAAACTGGTTACGCAAACAACTTCCCCAACACAACCGGATTCAGAAGCCATACAAACTCTCAACGCTAATGGCTCTTCCAGCGTAGACAGTTTGTGAGAGGAACCGGTTTCTGGAGTATTGGGGTTATTGGCCGGGTACACCCCCGACACTGCCTGTTTGGCCTATATTCCTCGGCCGATACCCCTACAACGCAAAAGTCCTCGGACGAATCCGAGGACTTGTTTGTGCGCCAGACAGGATTCGAACCTGCAACCTGCTGATCCGTAGTCAGCTGCTCTAATCCATTGGGCTACTGGCGCATGTGCTTTCTTCTCACTGATTTCTCAGCTCGTTTCCGGCAACTCCATTAATATACAACAGGGTTGCCAGAATGCCAACTTTCGGCGTGTCGCCTTATAACAGTAGGGCTTTCGTCCGTTCAAGCACGACGCGAGCCGGACTGTTCCCCACGATGTTCTGGACGAATAATCGCGATATCAGCCGTCGGCGCGGCATCCTCATTGCTCAAAGCTCCGGTATCGTCCGAACTACGGGAGCCACCCGCACCACCGGAACCGCCAGCGCCACCGGCCACCTGATCGTCCAGTGCAACACGAGCGTCCTCAAGGCTCTCCCCATCCGCAAGCAACACCGGTTTACCAGTCCCAGCAATCGCGTCGGCATCCACCACAACCCGGGCAACACCCTGCATCTGCGGCAAGTCATACATCGTACCCTCAAGCGCATGCTCGATGATTGAACGCAGTCCCCTGGCCCCTGTCCCCTGCCTGATGGCGGTTTCTGCAATCGCCTCAATCGCCTGAGGCGTGAAATCGAGCCGCACCCCGTCCACCAGGAACAGCTTCTGATACTGCTTGACCAACGCATTCGCCGGATCGGTGAGAATCCGCTCAAGATCCTTGCAGTCCAAGGCGTGCAGGGTCGTCACCACCGGCAGTCTGCCGATAAACTCAGGCAACAGCCCGAAGGCCTCCAAATCGTCTGCATTCGCCTGCGCCAGCAATTCATCCTGTGTAGGCTCATGGTCGTGCCATGACGCGCCGAAACCGCTCTCATGCGCGCCTACACGCTGCGCAACAATATCAGCCAGTCCGACGAACGCACCGCCGCAAATGAACAGGATATCCCGCGTGTCGATCTGGACGCTTTCCTGCTCCCGATGCTTCCGCGCACCCTCCAACGGCACGGTCGCAACCGTCCCCTCGAGGATTTTCAACAGCGCCTGTTGGACGCCCTCCCCGCTCACATCACGGGTGATGGACGTGTTCTCTCCGCTTTTACGCGCGATCTTGTCGATTTCGTCGATATAAACAATGCCGTGCCGCGCGTGTTCCAGATCTCCATCGGCCTCCTGGATAAGCCGCTGCAACACAGTTTCGACATCATCGCCGACATACCCCGCCTCGGTGAGCGTGGTCGCGTCCGCGATGACGAACGGCACATGCATGACATCGGCCAATGTCTGTGCCAAATAGGTTTTACCGACACCAGTAGGGCCGAGCATCAGGATGTTTGATTTCGCGACGCGAACATCAGCGAACGGATCTGGAGCAGCGTGTCCTTCTCCCGCGTTGTGCAAAAGTTCCAATTGCCGACGTTCCGTTCCGGCAGCGGCCTCCTGAAGCTCCATGTTGACGCGCTTGTAATGGTTGTAGACCGCCACCGACAGTGTGCGTTTCGCCTCCGTCTGACCAATGACATGCGTGTCGAGATAATGCATGATCTGCGCGGGTTTTGGCACGTCCAGCGCATTGTGCTCGGCGTCGCGACGTTCCTCATCGCCGATCATCTCAACACACAACGCGATGCATTCGTCGCAGATGGCGACCCCGGGGCCGGCGACCAGTTTGCGGACCTGACGTTCGGTTTTTCCGCAGAACGTGCACTGCCGAATATCGTCCTGATAGCTGATGACCCGGCTCATGAAACCTCCTTTGGTGCGGCCGACGCGATGCGACACATACGGCACAGCGTACCCCAGTATACGAGAATACCCCCGACGCATTGCCGCCGGGGGTATCGTCCGTCACGCTACTTGCGTGGAGAAAGCACGGCATCGACCATGCCGTACTCCTTGGCCTCTTCGGCCGTCAGGAAGGTGTCCACCTCGATGTCCTTGCGGATCTTCTCGACATCCTGGCCGGTGTGCTTGGCGAGCGTGTTCTCCAGCCATTCACGCATGCGAAGCATCTCTTTGGCTTGGATCTCAATCTCCGTGGCCTTACCGAATCCTTGGTCGATGGACGGCTGATGGATGAGCACGCGCGCATTCGGCAGAATCATGCGCTTGCCCTTGGTACCAGCAGCCAGCAGGATTGCCGCCGCGGACGCCGCCTGCCCCAGGCACACTGTCTGCACGTCGGGCTTGATATACTGCATGGTGTCGTAAATCGCGGTCATTGCAGTCATGGAACCACCCGGGGAATTGATGTACATCATCACATCGCGGTTCGGGTCCTGGCTTTCAAGCACCAGCAGCTGGGCCATGATGTCGTCCGCGGACGTGTCATCAACCTGCACACCCATGAAAATGATGCGATCCTCGAACAGCTTGGTGTACGGGTCCTGCGTCTTCATGCCGTACGGGGTGCGCTCACCAAACTGCGGCAGTACATACCGGTCCTGCGGCTGATACCCGCCGAAGCCCTGCGGGCCTGCGAGACGCTGCGCGCGCTGAACGAATCGTGCCTCTTCACTTGCCATACGTCACTCCCCCTTCACTGCGTCAGAGTTCATCGTGCCCGGCGTGGTCACGATCTTGTCGACGAAACCGTAGTCCAGCGCCTCCTGGGCGGTGAACCAATGGTCGTACTCGTTGTCGCGGTAGATTTCCTCGACTGTGTGGCCGGTCTGCTTCGCGGTCAGTTCCGAAAGCGTCTTCTTCATATCCATGATGAGTTCGGCGTTGATGCGCACATCCGTCGTCGTGCCGCCGATACCGCCGGACGGCTGGTGCATGAGCACACGGGCGTGAGAGGTGATGAAGCGCTTGCCCGGCGTACCGGAGCTCAGCAGGAACTGGCCCATGGACGCCGCCATGCCAACAGCCACGGTGGCGACATCGGGCTCAATGAGCTGCATGGTGTCGTAAATCGCCATACCGGCGGTGATGGAGCCGCCCGGCGAATTGATATACAGCCAAATGTCCTTCTTCGGATCTTCGGCCGCGAGCATGAGCATCTGGGCGCAGATGATATTCGCGTTGTCGTCCTTCACTTCCGAGCCCAACCAGATGATGCGCTCTTTGAGCAGCCGGTTGAAAATCGGGTCGGTTGGTCCTGCGGGCGCGTCATCTTCGGCCATGACGGGCAGGATTGCACTGGAATTGCTCAACCTTGTCTCCTTCGGTAAATCGTATGTCCTCAGCCTACCGCTTCGAATCGACGCCGGCCGAGGATTGCGCGGTCAGCGCATGGCATCGCCCGGGTACGCAGATGCGGCGGTCCGGATTGTCCGGGCCGCCGCATCATTCACAGCAACAAGGCCACACGCTGGCGCGCATACTTCAAGCGATTCCTCGCTCTCGACCGTGCCTCACGCACGCGTGCGTGTTGTCACTCAGCGTCCTTATCGTTGGAAAGTTCGTCCGCCACTGCGGCAGCTGCGGAAGCCGCCTCGACGCTTTCCTCTTCCTCGTTCTCCGGGGTGTCGCCGAGGAACTCGCTCAGGTCGAGCGGCTGGCCGTCAGAGGTGAAGGACACGGCGCGCATACCGGCGAGCATGCCCTTGGAACGGCCGACTTCCTGGACAGCGGAGCCGAGCTGGCCGTTGCGCACGATCGCGTTGATGAAGGCGCTCGGATCCATACCGTACTGCTGGGCGATGGAAGCAAGGAAGTTCGTGACGTCCATCTGGGAGACCTTCACGTCAAGCTTCTCGGCGAGGGTGTCAAGCACGATCTGGTCGCGAAGTTCCTTCTCGACTTCCTTCTCAGCTTCGTCCTTCTGCTCCTTGGTGGCCTTTTTGGCGTCCACACCGTTGTTCTTGAGCTGCTGCTCGAGCAGTTCGGCCTTCACGCCCTTCGGCACCGGGATGTCGAGACCGTCCTGCAACTTGGCGAGGAACGCGTCGCGAGCCTCGGTGGCCTGACGGCCCTTGGCGTCCTGCTCGGCGGCCTTGCGCACGTCGGCCTTGAGCTCGTCGAGCGTGTCGTACTCGGAGGCTTCCTGAGCGAAATCGTCGTCCAGCTCAGGCAGTTCCTCAGCCTTCACGGAGTTGACCTTCACCTTGATCTGAGCCTTCTCACCCTCATGCTCGCCGGCTTCCAGCGTGCCTTCGAAGGTGGTCTCCTCACCGGCGGACAGGCCTTCGAGAGCCTCGTCCAGACCGTCCAGCATGGTGCCGGAACCGAGCTCGTAGCTCACGCCCTCCTGGGAATCGACGGACTTGCCGTCGATCTGGGCGTCGAGGTCGATATTCGCGTAATCGCCCTTCGCAGCCGGACGATCAACGCCGACCAGCGTAGCGAAACGCTGACGCAGGGAATCAAGACGCTTGGCGATGTCTTCGTCGGTGACGGCGGCAGCCGGCACGTCGATGGTCATGCCGTCGAGCTCAGGAAGCTCAATGTCCGGGCGGCGCTCCACGGTCGCGGTGAACTTGAGCTTGGTGTCGTCCTTGGCGGAAGCCGGGACGTCCTGCACGTCAAACTCCGGCTGGGCCATCGGGCGGATCTTCTTCTCTTCGAGGGCCTTGGAGTACAGCTCCGGCACGCCCTGGTTGACGGCTTCGCCGGCGACGGCACCGAAACCGACGCGGGTGTCGATGACCTTGCCGGGCACATGGCCCTTGCGGAAGCCGGGGACGTTGATCTGCTTGCCGATTTCCTTGCGGGCTTCGTTGAGATACGGGTCGAACTCTTCCGGATCGACGGTGATGGTGAGCTTCACCTTGGTCGGCTCGAGGTTCCTAACGCTGATTTTCACGCTTGCGCTCCTGATTGACGAGTATGCATTCTTCTGCCGTATAAGGCAACCGTTACATGATAACGCGACTTACGGACGCTGCAAGCAGCCGCACCTGCCAGTCGCGCGCGCCCTGCTCAGTGAAGAAGCGGGCCACGTCACGGCGTTCTGGATGATCCGTCCAGCACAGGTTGCGCACGATCTGCGGTTTGATGATGACATCGGCCGGGGTGTGGGTGTCTTCAGCAATCTGCTGAATCATACGTCTGACCTGCTGCAGCGTGTCATAGCGGCCGGGATGGTGGATCTGCCAGTATTTCATGGAACGCGGTGCGTTGGTCTGCGCGTCATGCTGGGGCTGCGGCATGGTTGGCCACTGGCTGGCGGGCAAATCGAGCGCCTGCTGGATCGTGGTCTTCCACAACGAGGGCTTGATGGACCGCTGGATTGGCGCGTACCGTTCAAACATCTTGTCCTGCTCGCTGCCGGTATGGATACGCACCCTTTCATTGAGCGAACGAATGGCCCGGAATTCACGGTTATTGTGCGGTTTCTTACGGGCTGCCTCGATGATGGCCGAATCGGGCAGTAAAAGCGCCGGCTCGATGTCATACTGCCGGGCGAGCCGGTCGCGCTGTTCCCAAAGCGCCTTGGCGACCGCCTGGCCAAGCCGGTCATGGCTCAGAACGTTGATATGCGAGATCCGAAGCCACGGCACCGGGTGGGGTTTACGCGGCTGAAGTCCTTCGCGCAGGGCGTAGGCGAATTCCTCCCGCGCCCACTCGTCCTTACCTTGGCGCACGAGGTCACGGGACATATGGTCCATCAGCTCGGCGAGCAGCTCGACATCGAGCGCGGCATAGTTGCGCCAATCGCGCGGCAGCGGACGATATGACCAATCCGCGGCGGAGTGTTCCTTCGCGAGCGTCATTCCCAGGTAGTATTCCGTCACCGCGGACAGACCGAATCGGTGCAATCCCAGCAATCTCGCGGCGATTTCCGTATCGAACAGCCGCTGGGGGCGCATGCCGATGTCATAAAATCCGGGCAGATCCTGCATGGAATCATGGAGAATCCATGTCACATCTCCGACGGCGTCATTGAACTGCGACCAATCCGCCCCCTGCTCGGCCAATGTCACCGGGTCGAGCAAACCAATTCCCGCGCCTTCGCGTTTGAACTGAACCAGCCAGTCCTCGTGGCCGTACCGGTATCCCGAAGCGCGTTCGGCATCGGCAGCCAACGGGCCGGAGCCTTCAGACAGCAACTCACAGTAGCGCTTAAAGCCATCCAAAGTGTCGATGATGTCGGGCACGCCCGCTCTTGGTTCAGCCAACAGATGTGGTTCACCATGGAACCGTGGGTCGCCGCTGGCCGTCACCGCCCGTGATGGGCCGCCCACTCTGGTGGTATCCGTCGGTCGAACACTCACTGCGTCTGCACTCCTTGTCGTCGTACGTTCCGGTGCAGCGGGCCGCCACCCGCGCGCCGATACGACATAGTACCGTCACCGTTGACCGTAGGATGCAGCATAGGTGCCGCACGCGGCCTCAGCACCGGCAACGACATTGAATCAACGAATCAACGCTGAGCCATCGGTGCCCGGCACAGCCCTTCCATCAGCAGTCTCGACCACATGGAGATCTGGAAGCCCGCATCGACCGTGTCGAGCGCAGTACCCGGTCTGGCAGGCGGGGTCCACGACACACGGAATTCGAATCGTGACGGCACTTCGCTGTCCGCCGTGCCAAAAGACGTGTCATGACTGACTGTCACCGTGCCGGCGATGGAATCTGCGTCCGTACCGGCATCGATCAGTCGGCCTTTGACCGTCTCCCAACACCGTGTGGTGTGATGCTCTGCGAAACCGCCGTCCCACTGGTTGATTGGCATGCGGCAGAATCCCACGCAACGCCAGTGCGAGTTCCATCCGCGCGGAGGATTGTCGAAATACAGCAAAGTGATCCAGCCCCATGCCGTGTCCTCGGCAAAACGATGCAATCCCAATCCATAGGAGAAACCGCCTATATCGCGCGAACTACGATCACCACCGGCATAGGGATCAGAATCCGAAGCAACGTGCCGAGCGGCGGTCGAGGGCTGCGAATCCCCACGACCGCCAGCGGGTTCTGAGGCATCGGCAACGCAGACGATGCCCACGCCAATCCCGTAATCCGCGATGGAGTGCGGCACCGGCACCTCATGCCAATGGACGCCGGGTATCTGCGGAGTGCCATAGACCGACAACACCGCTTCCCACACCTGGTCGGGTATTCCGTCGGGGCGTCTCGGCGGGCGACGGGTATTTGACCGTCCAAAGCCGCCTGAAGAACCGCGGCCGGAAAATCCACCCGGGAATGAGAAAATCTGTGCCATGGCTACAGGTTAGGGCGTTTCATGCGATTGCGGTAAACGACACCCCGTACCGAACGAGGTCACGAAACAACGCATGCACGGAACAACGCAGTCACAAGCAACAACAAAGTCACGCACAGCAACGACGTCAGCTCAACACGGGGGTCGCGCATACCAACGACACCCGGCACGCATCAACGGTGTCAGTACACCTTGAAGCCGTGATCTTCGAATTGCTTGGCGACACGGGCGCGGAGCTTCGCGTCCGGTCCCTTGGCATCCTCAAGCGGGTATGGGATGCGCAATTCGTGCCATTTCGGGCGTCCTAGCTGGTGGAACGGCAGCACATCGATATGTTCAACGGCATCGCCGAAAGTCTCACAAATGCGCGCCACATTCTCCACGTTCTGCGGGTCGTCGGTAAGGCCCGGAACGAGCACAAATCGCACCCAGATCTTCTTGCCTGCCGCGGCGAGCCGCTGCCCGAATTCGATAGTCGGGGCGAGCACTCCCCCAGTCACCCGGTGGTAGGTCTCCTCGTCACCGGATTTGACGTCTAGCAGGCACAGGTCGATATCCTCAATCATTTCGTCGGTGTAGTTACGGTTGAGGAAGCCCGAAGTATCAAGGCAGGTGTGCACGCCCATCTCCTTGGCTGCGCGGAACACGCGTGACACGAAGGCCGGCTGCATCATGGATTCTCCGCCCGAGAAGGTGATTCCGCCGCCGGTGGACTTGAACAGGTCCTGATAGCGGTCGATCTTCTTGATCATCGCCTCCAAATAGACCGGCTGGCCGTCACGCATCTTCCAGGTGTCAGGGTTCTGGCAGTACTGGCAGCGCAGCGGGCATCCACTCATGAACACGGTCATCCGTGTGCCCGGACCGTCAACGGACGTGTTGATATCCCACGAATGTACGAAACCGATATCGCCCGTATGAAGCGCCTCGATACGATCTCGACGATCCAAGCCGATCGGTGACTCGAAGCCGGACAATCCGCCCATCAGGGTCTGACTCGCATACTGCTTGGACGTCTTGAGCATATGTGGCGTGGTCGTATGAAATCCCTGGGAGCCGGTGGCCGTAGGCTCTGTCCGCGATTGCGATTGCGTATCTGTCGATGACATCATTGTCCTCCTTGTCATGACCCGTGCCGCATATGGCACCGGGAAACGGCTGGGGGCGGAACCTTTCGGCCCCGCCCCCAGTCATGCGGCTCGTGCGGTCATGCCACACACGCCTGCTTCAGCCGCCCGAGGGGCGACAGGGTCAGTCGACGACAGCGCCCTGATGGAAGGTGCGCGAAATCACGTCGAGCTGCTGCTCACGGGTGAGCTTGACGAAGTTCACCGCGTAGCCAGAGACACGCACGGTCAGGTGCGGGTATTTCTCAGGATGCTCGACGGCGTCCTCAAGCTGCTCCTTGCGCAGGACGTTGATGTTCGCGTGGTACAGGCCATGGCCGTTGCCCGCGTCGAGGATGCCGACGAGGTTGTTGATGCGCTCGTCCTCATCGCGGCCCAGGCCTTCAGGCGTGATGGTGTTGGTCAGCGAAATGCCGTCAAGCGCGTCGTTGTAGTCGATCTTGCCGACCGAGAACATCGACGGAAGCATGCCGTGGGAATCCATGCCGTTCTCCGGGTTCGCGCCCGGGGCGTACGGGGTGCCCTTCTTGTGGCCGGACGGGAAGGAACCGGTGTTCTTGCCGTACTCCACGTTGGAGGTGATCGTCAGAATCGACTGGGTCGGGACCGCACCGCGGTAGACCGGCAGGCGCTTGACCTGGCCCATGACTGTGGAAACGACCCACTTGGCGAGGTCGTCGGCGCGATCGTCGTCGTTGCCGTAAATCGGGAACTCGCCTTCGGTGCGGTAGCCGACCACCAGGTCGTCATCGGCACCTTCGACATATTCCTTCTCGTGGCCCGGGGTATCCTTCGCGTCCTTGTTGTAGACCGGGTACACCTTGGCGTACTTGAGCGCGGACAGCGAGTCGGCGGCAATGGACAGACCGGACATGCCGCAGCCGAGGGTGCGGTACACCTCCTTGTCGTGCAGCGCCATCTCGATGGCCTCGTACGCGTACTTGTCATGCATGTAATGGATGATGTTCAGCGCTTCGACGTAGGTCTCGGACAGCCATTCGAGGGCCTTCTCGTAGTTGGTCTTGACCTTCTCGAAGTCGAGCGTGCCGTCGGCCTCGGGCTTGATCGGGTCGATGACGCCCTTCTCGATGACCTGCATACCGGTCATCTCGTCGCGGCCGCCGTTAATCGCGTACAGCAGGGCCTTCGCGGAGTTGACGCGAGCAGCGAAGAACTGCATCTGCTTGCCGACGCGCATCGGGGACACGCAGCAGGCGATGGCCGCGTCGTCGCCCCAATGGGAGCGAATCTCCTTGTCGGACTCATACTGGATGGCCGAGGTGTCGATGGAGATGCGGGCGCAGAAGCGCTTGTAGGCTTCAGGCAGCTTCGGATCCCAGAAAATCGTGATGTTCGGTTCGGGGCCCGGTCCCAAATGCTCCAGCGTCAGCGTGTTAAGCAGGCGGAAGGAGGTCTTGGTGACCATGCAGCGGCCGTCGTCGCCGAAACCGGCGTCGGACCAAGTGGCCCAGTACGGATCGCCGGAGAAGATCTGGTCGTAGGCCTTGGTACGCAGGAAGCGCACGATGCGCAGCTTCATGACAATCTGGTCGATGAGCTCTTGGGCGCCCTGTTCGTCGAGCTTGCCGGACTTCAGGTCGCGCTCGATGTAGATGTCGAAGAACGCGGAGTTGCGGCCGAAGCTCATGGCAGCGCCATCCTGGCTTTTGACGGCGGCGAGATAGCCCATGTACGTCCACTGGACGGCTTCCTGCGCGGTCTGCGCCGGGCGGGACAGGTCGAGGCCGTACTCGTTGCCGAGGTTGATGAGCTTCTTCAGTGCCTTGATCTGGTCGTCATGCTCTTCGCGGAAGCGAATCCAGTGCTCGATCTCCGGCTCGGTGAAATCGTTGCGGTACGGCACGGAATCCTTGTCGCGCTGCTTGAGCTTGATCAGCGTGTTCACACCGTACAGGGCCACACGGCGGTAGTCGCCGATGATGCGGCCGCGGCCGTAGGCATCCGGCAGACCGGTGAGAATCTTGTTGTGGCGGGCGATCTTGATGTTCTTCGTATACACGCCGAACACGCCGTCATTGTGGGTCTTGCGGTACTTGGTGAAAATCTTCTTGACTTCCGGATCAGGGTCCTTGCCGGCTTCCTTGATGGCCTGCTCGACCATGCGCCAGCCGCCATTCGGCATCATCGCGCGCTTGCAGGGCTCATCGGTCTGCAGACCGACCACCACGTTATCGACTTCCGGGCTCTCGATGTAGCCGGCCGGGAACGCGTCGATATCGGCCGGGGTGTGGGTGTCCACGTCGTAGACACGCTGGCGGCGCTCGACGGCGAGATAGTTGTCGTCGAGGTACTTCCACATGTGCTTCGTCTTTTCGGTGGCATCAGCGAGGAAGGACTCATCGCCCTCGTACGGGGTGTAGTTCTTCTGGATGAAGTCGCGAACATCGATGTCCTGCTGCCAATGTCCGCCGTTGAAGCCGTCCCATGCCTTGGCTTCAAGTTCCTCTTGGGAGAGAGCGGTCTGGTCAACTGCTGTCATATCCACTCCTTGGTGTCTGTCGGCGCAACGCACCGTTACGCTGCGTTTGACTTCTATTGTAGTGCCATGATGATGGCGTCGTGTCGGGCGGGGACGTGACTTATATCACAATCGGGTGGAGCGGCGTCGGCTTGTTTCGAGGCGATCAGACGGAACGGCGAGCATGGCGGTATTGGCCATCCGACGTGTCTTGTGCGTGCCGGTACGGGAATCGCCCGGCGGACGATAAAGTCTCGAATCAACGTGGGAGTTCCCGCGCGCATCAGGCGAATCCGGCAGTTCTCCCGGACGAGCCAAGCACGACATCCGACAGGCGTGCAATCGCACGGCCGTCAAGGTATGACGCAATGCATTCAGCTCCTCGACGGCTATGCGCCAAAACTGCCAAAATCCGCAACGTGACTGAATCGTACAAACGTGTCTGAATTGCGCAGCACAGCACGTGTGACGACTTCGACGTCGCGTGCAGGTCAGACTCTTCGCGCTCACCCATCCCCATCCGTGCCGCTTGCGTCGGCGGCAGTTGCGCGCGGGTCACGATCTTCGCGCTCACCCATCAGGAATCTCAATATCTCTTCCCCCTCTTCCCCGGACCCCGATCCAGAGAGTTTTTGAGGAAAAAGTCTCAAAATCTCACTTCCAAGGGCGGATTTCAAGAGAAATTGAGATTCAACGACACCGAGGCACCGAAGCCCGGCCCCGAAAAAGCTTGGAATTTCAACGATTCTGGACTGATGGCCAGATGAGGGGGCCGTCGCGAAATCTGAAAAAATCTCGGAATGATGCTTTCGAAGAGAGATTTCGTGACTTTGCTCTGCCGTCTCGACGATGTCGACAGCATCCAATACCACCCCGCCCTGTTTCTGCCGGCGCTCACGAACCAGTCAACGTCGGCACAACCTTCTACCGACGCATACAGGTCACCAGTGTCGGTAGAGAAACAGGAATACGACCCACTACCGACGCTCACCACAGTTCCAACGTCGGCAGAAACAGGAACGGGACCGGCTGCCGACGTCCGCAGCCGACGCTCACGAATCACTCAGCGTCGGTGGCGGGCGCAGATGTGGCTACTTGCCCCAGCGTTTCCACTGGCGGTCCTGCTCGTTCCACGTGGCGTTGCGTTCCTTGACGATCTTCCACGCGTCGAGCGCGTCCTGCCGGGTCCGGTACGGCCCCATACGTTGCGAATCAGGCGAGATCATACCGTATTCCGGTTGCCCGGTGACCATATTGAAATACCATTGCTTGTCAGCCATATACATCCTCCCGATACGAGTACCTTACTCGCGGAACGCGCTCGTCACCGGCAAGCGGCGGTCGCGCCCGAAGGCGAGCGCAGTGACTTTCGGGCCGAGCGGGTACTGACGGCGTTTCCATTCGGCGCGGTCGACGAGCCGCATCACCGTATCGACGGTCTTCTCATCGAAGCCGTCGGCCAGCAGATCGGCGCGGCCGTGGGCGTGTTCGATGTATGCGGCGAGCACCTGGTCGAGCAACGCATATTCAGGCAGGGAGTCGGAATCCTTCTGTCCCGGGCGAAGTTCAGCACTCGGAGCCTTGGTGATTGAATTGACCGGGATAATGATGTCGTTCGGGGCGGGCTTGCCGTGCTCCCCTGCTTCGTTCCCGACGATATGCAGCCCACCGATGCCCATGCCGTGCGCGCAAGCCTCGTTGCGCCACCGGGCGAGTTCCCATACACGGGTCTTGAGCAGGTCCTTGATGGGCGCGTACCCGCCGACGGCGTCGCCGTAGATGGTCGAATATCCGCAGGCGAGTTCGGATTTGTTGCCTGTGGCGAGCGCGAGCACACCCTTTGAGTTGGAATACGCCATGACGATGACACCGCGGATGCGCGCCTGGAGGTTTTCGGCGGCTACACCCTCGAGATGCAGCTGGTTTTGGTAGGCAACGAACAGCGGCTCGATCGGCTGGATGTCATAGTGGGCGCCGATGTTGGCCGCAAGGTCAGCCGCGTCGTCCTTCGAACCGTCGGAGGAGTACATGCTGGGCATGGAGATGCCCCATACATTCGCCCCTCCGCAGGCGTCCGCGGCCATGGCCGCTACGAGCGCGGAATCGATGCCGCCGGACAGGCCCAGGCACACGCCGCTGAAATGGTTCTTGCGCATGTAGTCCTTGAGCCCGAGCACGCAGGCGGTGTAGACCTCCTCGTCCTTGTCTGGCGCCGGGGCGATGCCCCCAGTCGTCTGACGCTCGGCGTCGGTGTCGAAGTCGAACAGGCCCAGATCCTCCACGAACATAGGCGAGCGTTGCAGCAGCGTGCCGTCGGCGTCCACGGTGAAGCTGCCGCCGTCGAAGACAAGATCGTCCTGACCGCCGACCTGATTGACGTACACCACCGGTGCTGAAACTTCCTTCGCGCGCCGGACGGCCAGATCGAAACGCGTGTGGGTCTTGCCTTCCTCGTAAGGCGAACCGTTCATGGTGACCAGCACGTCGATGCCACGGCCGGCAAGCTCGGCGACCGGGCCTCCGTCCTGCCAGATGTCTTCGCAAATGGCGAATCCGAGCCGCACGCCATCGACTTCGACAATGGTTGAATGATCGCCCGGAGAGAAGATGCGGAACTCGTCGAACACGCCGTAATTGGGCAGGAAATGCTTGTCATACCCCGCCCAGACCACGCCATCGTGCAGCACGACGAGCCGGTTGCGCGGTTTGTCGGACGCATGGTCGGTGCCGACCGTGCCGACGACCACATACACATCGCCCAATCCGTCGGCTTCAAGTTCTGTGGCAAGCCAGTTCGCCTTGTCCCACGCGGCTTTGCGGAAGGTGCGTCTGAGTGCGAGATCCTCGATCGGATACCCGGTCAAGGTCATCTCCGGGAATACGACCACCTGCGCATGCTGCTTTGCCGCGCGGTGCGCGTACTCCAGCGTCTTCTCGGCGTTGCCTTCAAGGTCGCCGACGCAGGTATCGATCTGTGCAAGTGCTATGCGAATCTGTGCCATACCCCCAGCATAATGAGGGTATGGCACAACGAGATGTCCTGTGGATCAAAACGCTACTTCGTCGAGTACGCGCAACGCGGCGTTGATATAGAACTCGGCGCCCGTTTTGACGGCTGCGTCCTTGGCGATGAACTTCGGGCTGTGCAGGCCGTGATGATCCGGACCGCCGTTCGAGCCGACGAAGGCGAAGACCACCGGGCAGACCTTGCTGAACTCGACGAAATCCTCCCCTGCCATGGACGGGTGGATCGGCTGCAGATCCGCATAGTTCGGCACATCCTTGGCGACGGCTTTCGCCAGATACGGGTCGGAGACCAGCGGGTCCTGGAAATCATCCCAGCGGAAATCGGCGCTGATGCCGTACGCGGCGGCGGTGTGTTCCACGATCGCGCGCATCCGGCGTTCGGCGAGCTGGGAGTCCTCCTTGTAGAAGTAGCGGACGGTTCCGAGGAATCCGGCTTCTGCGGGCACGACATTCCACACGTCACCGCCGTGGACTTCCGTCACGGAGACGACCAGCGGGTGGAACGGCGTCGCATTGCGGCTGACGATGGTCTGCAAGGACAGGATCATCGACGCCATCGCCTCCAGCGGACCGGTGCCCAGATGCGGGTATCCGGCGTGCGTGCCTTCGGCGTGCAGATCGACGTAGAATTTCACGCATCCGGCCATCATCGGCTCAACACCGACCGCCAGCTGGCCCGGCGTATAGTCCGGATTGTTATGCGTGCCGATCATCGCGTCGAGATCGTCCACCGCGCCGGAATCGACGACGGATTTCGCGCCGCGCCCGGTCTCCTCAGCGGGTTGGAACACGATTTTCAGGCTGCCGTTGATCCGGTCGCGGTGGGAGACGAACCATTCGACCGCTCCGAGCAGGCTGGTCATGTGGATGTCGTGCCCGCAGGCGTGCATGACGCCCGGATTGCGCGAGGCGAACTCCACGCCGCTTTCCTCGGTGACCGGCAGGCCGTCGATATCGGCGCGCAGACCGACACGGGGACCGCCGTACTCGCCTTCGATCAGACCGATGACTCCGGTGCTCAGCGACGTGTCCAACACTTCGACGCCCAGCGAACGCAGTTTGTTCGTCAAGAATGTGGTGGTGTTGACTTCCTTGAAACTCAATTCCGGTGTCTCATGCAGATGACGTCTGATCGCGACCAGATCATCAGTGAGCTCGATCTGCTCGTTCATCGGTTCATCGCTGTGCAATGTCATGGTTCCTCCCCTTGATCGTGAATCCTTCCGTGCCTCATACCGCTCAACGCTGACGTTTGAGCACATGCTTGGCGAGCGCATTGGCGATCGCCTGCACGACCTGTACCAAGACAATCATGATGACCACCGCAGACCAGGTGACTGTCTGGTCGAACTTCTGGTAGCCGTATGCGATGGCGAAATTGCCCAAGCCGCCGCCGCCGATGTACCCTGCCATCGCGGACATGTCGAGTACGCCGATGAACAGGAACGCATACGCGAGGATCAGGGGCCCCAGGGCTTCGGGGATGAGCACGGTTCGGATGATGGTGAATTTGGAGGCGCCCATCGCCCGTGCCGCTTCGATTACGCCGGGATCGACTGGTACGAGGTTCTGTTCGACCAGTCGTGACGTGGCGAAAGTGCACATGACGACCATCGGGAAAATCGCGGCCGCCGTGCCGATGGAGGTGCCAACCACCTTGATGGTCAGCGGTTGCATCGCGGCGAGGAAGATGATGAACGGAATCGGCCGGATGATGTTCACGATTACGTCCAGGATGTGATACACCACGCTGTTCTCGAACAGGTTGCCCGGACGCGTGCCGTACAGGACCACGCCAAGGACAAGCCCCAGGAACCCGCCGATCAGCAGGGTGACCAGCACCATCTCCAAGGTCTGCGCCACGGATTGCAGCAACAGGGGTTTCAACACCGTCCAATCGGATGTGCTGGCGAGACTTGTCGCAGCGTCAATCGTCCATGCGTTCATCGTGTCTCTCCTTCATCCGCCGCGACCGCCCGGCCATACTCCACCGGGTGGCTGGCGGTACCGAAATCAATGACATCGCTGTCTTCGCGCAATGCCGTGAGGAATTCACCGAACCGCGGGTTCGTGTCGTCGAACACGTAGGTAATCGCGCCGACCGCCGAGCCGCCCACGGTGTCCATACCGCCGTAGACCAGCCCGCTGTGGATGCCGTACTGCGCGATGAGGTCGGAGATGTTCTGTCCGGACGCTTTGACCGCGGGACGGCCGTCCGCCGCGGGAATGTCCTTCTGCCGTACCAGGACGCTGACGAGCCTGCCGTCCCACTCCTCATGCAGTTTCGCGACACGCGGGGCGTCCGGAAGCCCGGACAATGCGGTGGCGATGAACCGTCGCGTCACGCTGCGCTGCGGGGCGGCGAATACGTCGTACACGTCGCCGCGTTCCACGATTTTGCCTGCACTCATCACCGCCACTTTGTGGGCGATCTGCTGGACGACGTTCATCTGGTGGGTGATGAGCACGATGGTGACGCCGAGCTGCTCGTTGACGCGTTTGAGCAAGGCGAGCACTTCCGCCGTGGTTTCGGGGTCGAGCGCGCTGGTCGCCTCATCTGCCAGCAGGATTTTCGGATTCGTGGCGAGCGCACGCGCAATGCCGACCCGCTGTTTCTGCCCGCCGGACAGCTGTGAGGGATATTTGTCTTTGTGCTCGCGCAATCCGACGAAGTCAAGCAGCTCGTCCACGCGCTTGTCCTGATAATCTTTGCGCCAATGGTCGAGTTGCAGCGGGTAGGCGATGTTCTGGGCGACCGTTTTGGTGGAGAACAGGTTGAATTGCTGGAAGATCATGCCGATTTTCTGGCGGATCGGACGCAGCTTCGACTCGCTCAGCTGGTCCACCCGCGTACCGAGCACGGTGACCGACCCCGATGTGGGGCGTTCCAACGCGTTGACCATGCGCACGAGCGTGGACTTGCCGGCCCCTGAATATCCGATGATGCCGTAGATGTCCCCCGCATCGATTTCGAGACTGACATCATCGACCGCGCGGGTCGTCCCGTGTTCCTGCCCACCGCCTGCACGACGGCGATACTCTTTGACCACATGGTCGAAGGTGATGACTGCTTCTGCCATCGTTGCCTCCTTGGTATGCCTTCCGCAATATGTCTTCCACCGCTCTAGGCCCGGCCCAAGCTTTCGCCTGGCACCGGGCCTAGAGTTTCAGGATAATCGCGGGTCTGCCATCGGCGAGGTCACTGCTGAGCCTTGGCTTCCTTTTCGATGGTCGCCAGGTAGCTTTGCAGCTGTTTGGCGGTGAACTTGCTCGCCGAGACGGCGGTGCCGTCGGACTGCGCGTTGAGCTTATCGAAGACCGTCTTCGACTGGGCGATCTTGACGAGCTTGAGATAGGTCGCGTTGTTCACATCAGCCTTGCGGGCTACGAAGGCGTTGATGTACGGGCGGGCCTCCTCGCTTTCAGCATCATCCTGGTAGATGGCGTCCTTGGCCTTCAGCCCCGCGTCCGCGACATAGTCGTTGTTGATCACACCGGCGACGACCTGCGGGTCCTTGAGCGAGTTGGCGACCTGCTCGGCCTTCAGCGGGGTGACCTTCACCTTGGATTTGGCGGTGTCGATGTCATTCGGGGTGGCGAATGCGGTCCACTTACCCTTGAGCGTCACGAGACCCGCGGACTTGAGCACGCCGATGGCGCGCGCCTGGTTTGTTTCGTCGTTCGGGATGGCGACCGTCTGCCCGGCCTGGATGTCGTCGATGCTCTTGACCTTGGTGGAGTAGACGCCCAGCGGGAAGATCGCAGTGCCGCCGATCGGCTGGAGGTCCTTGTTGTTCTTCACGTTGTAGTTCGCCAGGTACAGCAGGTGCTGGAACTCGTTGAGGTCGAGGTCGCCGGAGTCGAGCGCCGGGTTCTCGGAGGTGTAGTCCTGGAAATCAACGATCTTCACGTAGATGCCGGCGGCTTCGGCTTCCTTCTGGAATTCCACCCACTGCGGGTCGGTCGCACCGACCACGCCAATCTTCACCGGGTTGGACTTGGAGCCCTTGGCGGCCGAATCGCTGCCACCCTTGGCTGCACGGACGCCGAAGAACACCGCAACCGCGATCAGCGCGATGACGATGACGGCGATGACGATATTACGGCCGGTGTGGTTGACGCGGACCGGCTCCTGCGGATCGGACAGCGGCGCTGCAGGCTGGTTGTGCTCGGATGATTCTTGTGCCATGATGTTCCTCTCTCTTGTGCGATGCCATGCACCGCGATCCATTCGCCGGATCCCTCCGGCTTGCCGTATCCAACACCATAGCCGCAGTTTGGCGTGGTTCCGCCCGTTTTGCGCCAATTGCCCTATTCGTGTTCGTTATAGCCTGCATCGAAACCCCGTGGATTCAAGGATTTCTCAGTTGGCGCACATCTCGTTGCTTCCCCTATCGCGTTGCCGCCGGTGTCGTACCGCGCTCCCCGTTTCACGCTCCGGGCGCGGACAGGCGTGCCGCGTACACTGGTGGCAGATACGAACAAGGAGCGACACCGACATGACTTTCCAACTTTCCCCCGAGGCGGCCGCGCAGATGAAAGCCGCGTTCTTCGACATCGACGGCACGCTGACCAGCTTCGTCACGCATATCGTGCCGCAGTCGACGATCGACGCGCTCCATGCGCTCCAGAATCGCGGCATCCGCGTGTTCATCTGCTCGGGGCGCGCACCCTCGCATATGCGGGTCGTACTGGACACAATCCCTGTGCATTTCGACGGCATCGTCGCGCTCAACGGCCAGTACTGCTTCGATGACTCGGGATATCACGAGAGTGAGTCGCTCGACCCGGACGACATCCACACCATCGTCTCCTGGCTGGACGCGCACCCGGACGTGGTCGCGAATTTCTGCGAGCGCGACTACGTGTATTTCAACCAGATCACCGACACCATGCGCGAAACATGGCGTCAGCTGGGTAAAACCGCGCCCAAGGTGTTCGTCGACAACCCGCATGAGCGCATCGGCAAGCATGTGACCTACCAGATCAGCCCGTATATCACCCCTGAAGCCGAGCGCGAACTGACGGCGTTGTGCCGGCACACCACGGGCGTACGCTGGCACCCATCGTTCACGGACCTGATTCCCGCAGACGGTGGCAAACCGCGGGGCATCCAACGTTTTTGCGACCATTACGGCTTCACACGCGAGCAGACAATCGCGTTCGGCGACGGCGGCAACGATGCGACCATGCTCGCCTACGCCGGGCTCGGCGTGGCGATGGGCAACGCGACCGATGACGCCAAGCAGGCGGCGGATTGGGTGACCGACGACGTGGACCATGACGGTATTCTGCACGCCTTGGAACATTTCGGCATCCTGTGATGCCGACTGTGGGGTTTCCGGCGTGGCCTGCATCGAATCCGCCAGGCAGCGCAATGTCTGGGCAACGCCGCCGACCGGCGCTTGGCGCGGGGAGCGTAACAGCCGCTCCCCCGTCCCCTCGCTATGAGACGATGGAGACATGACCACAGTTATCATGCATACCACCGAGGGCGATATCACCCTCAATCTTTTCGACGACCAGACCCCGAACACCGTGGCGAACTTCCTCGGTCTCGCCACCGGCGAACAGGCGTGGCGCGACCCCTTCACCGGCGAGGAGAAGCACGACCCGTTCTATGACGGCCTGACTTTCCACCGCATCATCAAGGATTTCATGATCCAGGGCGGTTGCCCGATCGGCAACGGCACCGGCGGCCCCGGCTACGAGTTCGATGACGAGATCGTTCCCGGTCTGGTCTTCGACCGCCCGTATCTGCTGGCCATGGCGAACGCCGGTCTGCGTCGTGGTCGTGACGGTCAGCCGCACGGCACCAACGGTTCGCAGTTCTTCATCACCACGGTCCCGACGCCGTGGCTCAACGGGCATCACACCATTTTCGGTGAGGTCGCCGATGACGCTTCGAAGGCGATCGTCGACAAGCTCGACGCCGTGGCGACGGACCGTTCCGACGCCCCGCTGGAGCCGGTCGGCATCACGTCCATCGAGATCGTGAAGTAAGCCTTCGGGCTGACGCGCCTCACGCCGGATTCAAACGACGCCTCCGCACAGGTGTGCGGGGGCGTCGTCGTATATTCCACGATGCAGCGTCTGGCAGCCCTAGCGCCTCACGCCTTGCGAGGCTATTCCTGCATGCGGCGCAGACGTGGTTCAGCGGAATCCTTCGCACCGGTGATGCGGTAGACGTCGAAGACGCCGTCGATCTTGCGCACAGCTGCCAGCAGCGTGTTAAGGTGCTGCGGCTCTGCCATTTCAAAGGAGAACTGGCTGGTGGCCACGCGGTCGGATCCCGTGGAGATCGAACCGGAGATGATATTGACCCCGTGATCGGACAGCACACGCGTCACGTCGGACAGCAGGTGCGGACGGTCCAGCGCCTCGACCTGAATCTTGACCATGAACAGGCCCTTGGTGCTGGTCCATTCCACCGGGATTACACGCTCGGGCTGTCGCTTCTCCAGGTCGAGCATGTTCTGGCAGTCGGTGCGGTGCACGGAAACACCCTGGTTGCGGGTGATGAAGCCGATGATGTCGTCGCCTGGCACCGGCGTGCAGCAGCGTGCGAGCTTCACCCACACGTCGTCCACGCCCTTGACGGAAACGCCGATCGAGTTCGAATGCTTCTTGCTACGTTCCACCTGCCGCAGCGGCAGCACCTCTTGCTCGACCTCCTCGTTGACTTCGGAAGGTCCGGCGTCCTTGACGAGGCGGGCAATCACGTTCTGTGTGGAGATCTGGCCGTTGCCGATCGCCGCATACACAGCGTCGGGGTTCGGGAAATTGAGTTCCTCGGCCACGCCGACCAGCGCCTCCGGGGTCAGTAGCGTGGAAATCGGCAGATTGCGCTTACGCATCGCACGCGTCAGCTCGTCCTTGCCTTCCTCAATCGCCTCGGTGCGGCGTTCCTTGCTGAACCATTGGCGGATCTTGTTGCGCGCCTTCGGACTTTTCACGAAGCTCAGCCAGTCGCGTGACGGGCCGGCGGTGTCAGATTTCGAAGTGAGCACTTCAACCGTGTCGCCGTTTTCAAGCTTCGTATCGAGCGGGACGAGCCGTCCGTTGACGCGGGCACCCATGGTGCGGTGGCCTACCTCGGTATGCACGGCGTACGCGAAATCAACTGGCGTGGCGTCCGCGGGCAGAGAGACGATTTTGCCTTTCGGTGTGAACACGTACACTTCGGAAGCGCCGAGGTCCTCCTTGAGCGAACCGAGGAACTCGTTGGAATCCGGCGTTTCGCTGGTCCAGTCGGCCAGCTGCTGAATCCACTTGAGGTTGTCGGCCTCGTCGAGGTCCTTGCCGTCCTCGCGCTTGCGGTCGTCCTTGTCCGGATCGCTCAGCGCGCGGCCCGCCTGACCGTTCGCCTTGTACTTCCAGTGCGCGGCGATGCCGAATTCCGCCCGCCGGTGCATGTCCCAAGTGCGGATCTGGATCTCGACAGGCTTACCGCCAGGCCCGACCACCGTGGTGTGCAGACTTTGGTACATGTTGAGTTTCGGCATGGCGATGTAGTCCTTGAACCGGCCGGGGACCGGGTTCCACCGCGCATGCACGGCACCGAGCGCCGCATAGCAGTCTTGGATGGTGTCGACGATGATGCGCACGCCGACCAGATCGTAGATATTCGAAAAATCGTGCCCGCGCACGATCATCTTCTGATAGATGGAGAAGTAGTCCTTCGGGCGTCCGGTGACGGTCGCCTTGATATTCAGATTGTCGAGATCCTCATTGATTTCGGCGATGATCTGCTTGAGGTAGACGTCGCGCTGGCCCGCCCTGCGTGCGACAAGCACAACAATCTCGTTGTAGATCTTCGGGTAGAGAACCTTGAAACTCAGCTCCTCAAGCTCGGTTTTGATGGCGTTCATACCCAGCCGGTTGGCGAGCGGCGCGTAGACGTCCAGCGTCTCGCGCGCCTTGCGTTGGGCGTTCGCCGGCTTGACATAGCGCCACGTCCGGGCGTTGTGCACGCGGTCGGCGAGCTTGACGACGAGCACGCGCACGTCACGGCTCATGGCGACCACCATTTTGCGGATGGTCTCAGCCTGTGCCGAATCACCGTACTCCATCTTCGAAAGTTTGGTGACCCCGTCCACGAGCCCGGTTACGGTATCGCCGAATTCGGCGCGGCATTGGGCGAGCGTGTAATCGGTGTCCTCAACCGTGTCGTGGAGCAGCCCGGCCGCCACGACGACCGGCCCCATGCCCAAGTCTGCAAGAATCTGCGCGACGGACAGCGGGTGGATGATATACGGTTCGCCGGATTTGCGCCGCTGGGTGGAATGCTGGACGACCGCACGCCGATAGGCGCGCTCCAGAATGTCCATATCCTCGTCCGGATGGTGGGATTGGCACATGCGCAGGATGGGCTGGAGCGGATCGAGCGGATCAGCGCTGATCTCGCAGCCCAGCATATGGGCGGAGGCGAAATCGTCGTCTTGCGATGTCTGACCGGATGCGCCCTGCCCAGCCGGGACACCTGCCTTCGTCCCCTGCGTCTGCCGTGGCTCGGTGTCCTCGCCGTCGTGCGATTCGTTGAACTCAGTCATCGCTCCACCTCCCTGAACGCGTACGCCTGCCATCAAGCGGCATAACAAGCCCGTTGTACCACGGATAGTACCACTTCGACGCGCATGTCAGGAACGGGACAGCCCTGTGGACCCGAATCCGCGTTCCGCGCGGTCTGAACCGGGCAGCCGCTCGGCAGGCACGAATGTCGCCTCGACGTACCGTTGGATGACCATCTGCGCGATGCGGTCCCCCGCGTGCAACGACACCGTGTGCTCTGGGTCGAGGTTGATCAGCGGCACCTTGATTTCGCCGCGATACCCTGCATCGATTGTGCCGGGGGCGTTGAGAACCGTGACCCCCTGCTTGACCGCGAGCCCGGAGCGCGGGTGGACGAGCGCGACATACCCGGCGGGCAGCGCGATCGCGATTCCGGTGGGCACCAAGGCACGCTCGAATGGACGAAGCGTGACGTCCTCGGAGGCGGTCAAATCAGCGCCGGCGTCGCCGGCATGCGCGTATCTGAGCGTGTCGGGATACGGCCGACGCAAGTACTTGACCAGTACCTCGGTGGTTTCCGGCTCGACATAGCCTTCATCGACCGCCATCAGGCCGCGCACTCCTTGCACACCGGCTGGCCGTCCTCGTCCGTATAGGCGAGCTGGCTGCGGTGCTTGACCAGGAAGCATTCGGAGCAGATGAATTCGTCGCCCTGCATCGGGATGACGGTCACCGAAGCGTCCTCGTTGCTCAAATCGGCGCCTGGCAGCTCGTAGTCCTCAGCGATGGCGTTCTCGTCATCGTCCTCGTTCGACGTGTTCTGCGTGCTCTTGCCGAGTTCCTGGAGCGACTCCTCATCCTCGTCCTTGCCGCGTGGGGAATCATAGTCCTGGGCCATCGCATCCTCCTCATGAGTTATGTGTTACGCGCCATAGAATACATGACCTGTACCCCGCATAGGATACACGTTTCCAAAACATCGTAAAATACGACACGAAGCCGGTGTTTTCCGGGGTAGTGTAGGAAGTGTTCCCAAAGACGAGGAAAGTGGTGCGCACATGCCTGAAAATCCTATACAGGAAGCCAAGTTCGACCATGTCGGACGCAACGGGGAGCTCGTGTTCTCCTTGCGCGGCATGCTCTTCGGCGTCACTGTGGACGACACACTGGAACACGCCATCCTCGAAGCCAAGCAGCTCAAGGCCGAAAAACAGCGGTATCAACAAACCCCGCCGACTTCCAGTCTGCCGATTTCGCAGATCCAGTCGCTGATTCGCGCCGGCGCTGAACCCGAGCAGGTCGCGCAACGCTACGGCCTGAGCGAAACGCTGGTCAGGCGCTTCTCCAGCGGGGTGGAGACCGAGAAACAGTATGCAATTGAGCAGTTCTTCATGCTGCCCGCCCCCAAGGATTCCCGCGTGCACACCGTCTCCGAGCTCATCGAGCGCACGCTCGCTGCGGCGGGAATCGGCATGGAATCGGTATCCTGGAGCGCGACACGCCGGGGGTTGGAGCCTTGGAAGATCACCGCTCGGTTCGAATCAGCCGGCAACCGCGTCAGCGCGTCATGGTCATGGAATATGCATGACAACGCCATGGTGTGTCTCGACGCCACAGCCAAGAAACTTGTCGGTGAAAACCGCGCCAGCGATGACGGCGACGAGGGGCCGAACTTCCCCATTTCGCTGAACATCCCTGGCGATTCGGTCCGTTCGGCACGCATCGAACGCGCCGTTTCCGCGTGGAGGGCGCCGCAATCCGATTCCGCGGCTTCACCGGTCCGGCCAGCGCCTGCGACGGCATCGTCTGCCGCAACCCCCTCTGCCGCAACCCCGTCGCAAGACCGCGATGCCTCAAGCAAGCCGCCACTGCCGTCAGCGTCCAAACCGGTGCCGAACCCGGCCGCCGCGACACGCCCGCACCAGCAGACAACACCGGTTTCCGCATTGACTCCGGCGCACGACACGCGCACACAGCAGGCGTCGGCATCCCCGGCAAGCGCCCGGCGCGACATGCCGACAGAACACGATGTCCACCATGTGGACACTGCCACCGGGCAATCAAGGCAATCCGCCGTCCAGAACGCATCCAATGCGGACGCGACCGCCACACGGAAGTTATCCGGAGATACCAACCCGGCTCAGACCGCTGCCGATCAGGCCCATAACGCAAAAACACAACGGCGTGCCCACGGCAAAGGCCGCAAAATGCCCAGCTGGGATGAAATCCTGTTCGGAGACTGATCCCGCAGACTTATTGCAGATTGCGCCGCCTGCCGCGGTATAAAAGCCGCTCCCTCACTTCGTGGGTTCAATCGACACTCACGCCACGTCCATCAACAGCGGGATATCCGACTCGGCCATACTGAGCGAACCATGGACGCTCGGCAGCCGGGTCGCCTTATCGGTCTGGGTTCTGGAATCCACGATGGTCACGCGCCCCGCCGCGTGAACGAGCACATCACCAATCATGGGCCTGACCCGATCATCAACAGGTCCGAATAAACCCAAGGCAATAGCCTGCGCCCGCGTACGCACCACGGCACGCTCCCCGAGGATGTTCTGCCAGCGCTCCGCAACCTCATCGGGGTCGGCGTCGTCCTCGGTGTACAGCATGACCGCGCGCGGCTCGCCGCCGACCAGACGCACCCCACGGGCAAGATCGGGCTGCTCGGCGATGTCGATACGCTGATCGGGATCGACCTCGATCATGCCGTGGTCGGCGGTGATAACAATCAGCGTGCCCCGCGGCGCACGCCGGCGCAGCAGATGCAACTGCGCGTCCACCCCCTCGAATGCCGCAATCCAATGGTCGGAATTCCACCCGTAATTGTGCCCGACCTTATCAGTGTCCCTGATGTACAAGTATGTCAGCCCCGGCTCACGGGCAGCCTCGCACGCCAATCGCACCCGGTCGGTCGGCCTGATGCTGCCGTGGTAGTCCGGCCCGCGCAACGCGGCACGGGTGAGCGGGGAATTCGAGAATTTCGGCAGCCCGACACTGGTCACCCGCACACCGCGACCGGAAAGCGTCTCGAACACGGTCGGCATCCGCTGCAGATCCTGTGGGTCAGGGGCGTCGCGGAACTGGATGAGCTGACACAACTGCCCGGTTGCGGGGTTGCATTGTGTATACCCGGTCATTCCGGTCAGCCCCGGGCAAGAACCGGTTCCAAAGGTCGCCATGGCCGCCACCGTGGTGGACGGCGAGCATGTGCTGATAGGCCAGGTGTTCACACTATCGGCGAGCAGCGAGCGCAGATACGGGGCATGTCCGATCCGTGACGCGATATTCCAGTAGCCCAGCCCGTCCACGAGCACGACAATGACACTGGAGGCGCGTGGCATGCCCATCGCGTCGCGCAAGGCCGCCGGATCGGCATGTACGCGGGTCGTCACAGGACTGCCAATCGCATCGGATACCGCAGGCAGGACCGATGAGAGGTGAAGCGCCCCGCCGCGTGCCACACCGCCGTCACCATAGACCGCAGGGGACGTCAATCGCAGCAATTCATCACTATCCGGCACTTCGACACTCATATGCACCATTGAAGCACCGCGACCTGAAAATGGCATGCTGGGTGGGCTTGAGGGTAGAATAGTCCGGTTATCTGTGAAGGAGAGCACATGGCATCACACCGCAAACCGGCACGCCCGTCGTATGATCCGCGTTCGGTCAAGGAGAACATCGTCGAAACGCCGTTGAAGGACGAGATGAGCAAGTCCTTCCTCGAATACGCGTACTCGGTGATTTACGCGCGTGCCCTCCCTGACGCCCGTGACGGTTTGAAGCCCGTGCAGCGGCGCATCATCTACCAGATGGGGCAGATGAACCTGAACCCGGATCGGCCATACATGAAATCGGCCCGTGTGGTCGGCGAGGTGATGGGCAAGCTTCACCCGCACGGCGATTCCGCGATTTACGAAGCTATGGTACGTCTCGCCCAGCCGTTCGCGATGCGTCTGCCGCTGGTGGACGGGCACGGTAATTTCGGTTCGCTTGACGACGGCCCCGCGGCCTCGCGATACACCGAGGCGAGGCTGGCGCCTGCAGCGCTCGGCATGAACGCGGACATTGACGAGGACACCGTTGATTTCACCCCGAATTACGACAACAAGCTCAAGGAACCGTCTGTTCTGCCGTCGGCCATCCCGAACCTGCTGGTCAACGGCGCGTCCGGCATCGCCGTCGGTATGGCGACCAATATGGCCACGCACAATCTGGGCGAGGTCGTCCAAGCAGCGAAACACCTGATGCGCCACCCCGATGCCACGCTTGAGGAGCTCATGCGCTATGTGCCGGGGCCTGACTGGCCGGGCGGCGGCATCATCATCGGCCGTGACGGCATCCGGCAGGCGTACGAGACCGGCCGTGGCGCGTTCGTCACCCGTGCGGCGACACATATCGAGAATGTGACGGCGCGCAAGAAGGCGATTGTGGTGACGGAGCTGCCGTTCATGGTCGGCCCGGAACGCGTGCTGGAACGTATTTCCGAAGGCGTGAAGAACCGCCGTATCGAAGGCATTTCCAGCGCAATCGACCTGACGGATCGGCATAACGGCACGCGGCTGGTCATCGAAATCAAAACCGGGTTCGACCCCAATGCCGTGCTTGCGCAACTGTTCAAGCACACGCCGCTCGAGGACAGCTTCACCATGAACAACGTCGCGCTTGTCGACGGGCGCCCGCACACCATGGGTCTCAAGGAGATGCTCGAGGTGTGGATCGCGCACCGGCGCAATGTGATCCGGCGCCGCAGCGAATTCAGGCGCAAGAAGGCGTTGGAGCGTCTTCATCTGGTTGACGGGTTGCTGCTCGCGCTGGTGGATATCGACGAGGTGATCCAGGTCATCCGCACCTCCGACGACGCCGACAAGGCGAAAACCCGCTTGATGGCGGTGTTCGACCTTGACGAAGTGCAGGCGCAATACATTCTCGACTTGCGGCTTCGCCGACTGACCAAGATGAGCCGGATCGAGCTTGAGGCCGAGCGCGACGAGCTCAAGCGCAAAATCGAGGAGTTGGAACGTATTCTCGGCTCCGACGAGGAGCTTGACCGTGTGGTGGTCGAGGAAATGGACCAGGCGGTCGTCCAATGGGGTACGCCGCGGCGCACGGTGCTGCTCGACCTCAACCCCGACGGGTCGCTCTCCCCTGTCCCGGTGCAAGGCCGCAGCGAGGACGGGGTGCAGGACACGGCGTTGGAAGCCATCCATGCGGCATCCCGCGTGTCGGCAGCCGCGGAGGATGTCGCCGCCGCAGCGGCTGCCCGCAAAGCCGGCAATGAGGAGGATGCGACCGCGGCGCTACAACTGGACGACACGCCGTGCGCGGTGATGATGAGCGCTTCCGGGCTGATCGCCAGAACCGCGGCGAGCGCCGTCGATGTATGGAAATCCCATGCATCCGGTGGGATGGAAGATGACCGGCGTCGCGCCGCCGACGACCAGATCGTCACGGTGTTCCCCACCACGACCCGGTCGCGCTATGGTCTGGTCACCTCCGCCGGACGTCTGGTGCTCGCGGATGTAGCCGAACTGCCCGCCCTGCCCGCCCAGGACACGCTGTCGGTGGCCGGCGGAGTGCACGCCGAGGAGCTGCTGCGTTCGACGGAAAGCACCGACCCGGTCATCGGGGAACGTGTGGTGACGGCCGTGTCGATGTCGGATGGCCAGCCACCGCTCGCCATCGGTACACTCAACGGCGTAGTCAAGCGCTGGAACCGCGAATCGCCGACCACGATGGATTCCTGGGGCATCATCGATCTGAAGGACGGGGACAGCGTAGTGTTCGCCGCCCCGGCGTCCGATGAGGACCGTCTGGTGTTCATATCATCCGACGCCTCGCTGCTCACGTACGAAGCGGGCAATGTCAGGCCGCAAGGGCGTACCGCGGGCGGTATGGCGGGCATCAGGCTGGCCGAAGGCTGCCATGTGGTCGCGTTCAACGCGATTGAGGCCGGCAAGATCGCCTGGACCTATGAGGAAGGCGACAATGGCCTGTTCTCCGCGTCCGGAGCGGTGGTGCTGACGGTTGCCGGCGATGCCGAAGCGCTGCCCGGAACCGATAACGGGGCAGCGAAGGTCACACCGCTGGAAATGTACCCGACCAAGGGCCGCGGCACGGGCGGCGTGAGGTCGCAGCGCTTCCTCAAGGGACAGAACGCGCTGCTGTTCGCCTGGGTGGGCATGTACCCACTGCATGCAAGCACAGAGCATGGTACCCCGGTGGAGTTGCCGAAGCCAGATATGCGTCGAGACGGTTCGGGTGTCGAACTCGCCGCCCCGATCGCCTTCGCCGGCTGAGCTGAACTCCCTTTCGCTTCTGTCGACGCTGAGGAGCGTCCCAGCGTCGACAGAAGCGAAAGAAGTCAAGCTTCGCCGTTCATACCCACGCAGTTCAGGCGTCTGCACGCTGACGCCGAAGCACCTCATGCATAGCGGTCATCACAGCGAGCAGAACCAGCAGATACCACGGGTAGATGGCAATGGATGTGTGTTGCGCAATCGAGCCGAACAACGGCGGCATAACCATGGAACCCATGTATGCGCAGGCCATCTGCACGCCGACAATGGCCTGTGACAAATCAGCTCCAAAATACGCCGGCGTTGAATGGATAACACACGGATAAATCGGCGCGCAGCCGACGCCGGAGAGCACCAAGCCGCAGCACGCGGGAACCGTTCCCGGCAACGGAAGTATCATCAGCACCAGTCCGATCAACAGGATCGCCTGTCCCATGCGAATCATCGTAGGGTCGTCGAACCGCATGGTCAGGAATCCACTGATACCACGGCCGGCAGTAATCCCGAGATAGAACAGACTCGCCCAGCCCGCGGCGACGACCTTGTCGACCCCGTGATACATCACCAGATAGCTGCTCGCCCACAACCCGGCGGTCAGCTCGATGGCGCAATAGCAGAAGAACATGAGAAGAATCGCCTTCGCGCCACGGATTCGCAGGACCCCGCGGACGCCAAGCGGCTTTCGCGCTGCGACGGCGCCGGCATCATCCGTAGCGGAAGACGTATTGTCCCTCATGTTGTTTCGCCTGTTCTTCCACAACGGCAGGCTGAGCACGATAATTGCGGTCAGCACAATCTGGACAATGGCGATATACCGGTACCCCCAATGCCAGCCTTGACCGCGGGATAGCGCAAAGCCCATGATATACGGACCGACGGTAGCGCCGAGCCCCCACATGCAGTGCAGCCAGCTCATATGCCGACTCGCGTAGTGCAGGGCGACATAGTTGTTCAATGCGGCATCCACTCCCCCAGCCCCGAGACCATACGGTATGCCGATTGCAAGCAGAATCCAGTAGTTCGGCGCGAATGAGAATCCGAGCAGCGCCGCGGCGGTCAGTCCGACACTGGTCGCCGTCACCACGCCCGGGCCGAATCGAAGCGTCAAGCGATCCGACAGGAGCGCGGAGACGATGGTGCCTGCGGAGATCACCATCGATATGCCGCCCGCCCATGACATCGGTACCCCGAACTGTTGGTCCATGGACGGCCACGCAGCTCCAAGCAAGGAATCAGGCAAGCCGAGGCTGATGAAAGCGAGGTAGATTACAGGAAGCAACAGATTGAACACGCCGGTCTTCTCCTCTCATGGTCCATGCAGATTGATGTTCGTCTGCGCCGGGAGGCTCCCTCGGCGTCGGCAGAACGTTACCACCCTGTCTCCACCGATGCTCACACCCACTCAGCGTCGGCAGAAGCGGAAAAAGTCAGGCAGAAGCAGAGGGAGTCAGGCTTCGGCCGCGACATCATCCCCGTCATCATCGCGGACCCATTGCAGCACATCGCCCGGCTGGCAGTCAAGCGTGCGGCAGATGCCTTCGAGCGTGGAGAAACGGATTGCCTTGGCCCGGCCGTTCTTGAGCACAGAGACATTCGCCGGCGTGATGCCCACCTCTTTGGCGAATTCCCCTACCGACATACCCCGCTGGGCGAGCAGGACATCGAGATTGACCTGGATCGCCATTCAAATCACCGCCTGAAGTTCGTCACGCTGCGCCGTGGCCGAGACCAGCAGGGCGCGCAGGACGATGATGAGCAGCAGCATTGCGAACAGTCCCAAGGCGACGAGCAGCGCGCCCAACGGCACGGCGAGTGGTTTGAGATGCGCGATGAACGCGGTATGCACAAACAAGGCGAGCGCGATGATTGCGGCGATGCTGACGCAGGCGATGATGATATCGACCCAGATCAGAGAATCGTGTGTGAATACGATGCCGCGGCCCGACAGCGACGCCAGTTTCCATACGGCGACCAGACCGATTTCGAAACATGCGAGCGCTGCAATCACCGCCAGCAGGTAGCCGGTCGCATATGGCGCGTATTGCGGGGCGTCCTGGGCGCTGCGCCGTGCGACAAGCGGCAGGGCCCATACCTGCGCGGCAACGGACATGGCGATGAATACGACCAGCGCGACTTTGAGCACCACAATTACGACCGGGCTGATGCCGCTGTCTGAATCCGCGGGTTGTTCCACTGTGGACGGATTGTCGCCCAGATTGCCCGACGTAGCCGATTCGTTGTGTCTGCTGCGCACAGGCGGCTTCCCATTGTGCTGCCGTGGATGCTGCGGCTGTTCGATTGCCATGGATGTCTTCCTTCCTCACACGGCGGTTGCCGCGTCGGTATGTCCAGCATAGCAGTATCGATAAACGAGAGAAACATATCGTTTCTCGATGTGTAATATCTGTGATAAATCGATTATCGATAGACATGTATCGACATTCGATACTTACGATGAGGATATCCAAGGTCGAGAAGGAGCAACCATGACATCGCCGACACCATCGCAGCATCAGGACAAACCAGTACATCAGACCCAACAAACACAGACCCAACAAACACTGGTGCAGCAGGCGAAGCAGACACAGGCAAAGCAGACACAGGCGAAGCAAATGCCTCGGCCCGTGCAACAGCAGCATCCCATGCCACTGACACACCCCTATCCGCACGGAGCTGCCGGCACACCGTACACCACCCCACCCACAGCACCCTTCGCGCCCAGACGCGACCCGCTCGCCGCCCCCGACGGCTCGAAGCCGGCCGACCGCAGGCTCCTCGCCATCACCAGCGCCGCGATTATTCTGCCGATTCTGTGCGACCGTCTCGTGTTCGCATGGTCGGACGCCAACACGTATACGCCATGGTTCGACGGATTCTGGCTCGCCGTCATTGCCACCGTCGCCGTCCTGTTCTTCCGCACCGCGCATCGCAGCCTCATGTGGTGCTTCACCACCATCGCCACGGCGATGCTGTGCGCCTATGCGATTGCGATGCATGCGGCCGGCAAAATCGACGACAGCTGGGCGACCACCACCTTCCTCGCCGTTCCCTGCCTGACAATGATGTCCCTACAATTGTCGGATGGCAGGTTCGACTCCCACCACCCATGGCCGACCGTCAAACGCTGGATGCTCGGATGGATTTCTCCCTTCACCAAACTCAATGCGGTCGGCTCGACACTGAGTCACGCCCAACACGCTATACACGCATTCTCATCGAAGAATGACGACAATACAACCCCATCGGATAGCGACAGTACACGCAGCGAGTTGCATGCTGGACAAATGACCACAGCCTGCCGCATCCTGCTTATCATCGTGGTCGCCGTTCCCCTGCTCGTCGCGCTCACAGCGCTTCTGGCTTCCAGCGATCTGGTGTTCAATTACGCGCTGCGCCGCATGATCGGATCGATCGACATCTCCGAATTCGTGCGCCACGTGCTCATCATCGTGTTCCTGTTCCCCTTCTGCCTGTCCATCCTCGCGCAGACCGAAGTCACCAACCGGCTGCGCATGCACGCGTGCACGCCGGCGACCGCATCCGCCGCCCAGCCCAGCCAAGACAAACACGCCTTCGACACGACAGTGGCCGCCGTTGTCCTCGCACTGGTACTCGTCCTGTACGCAATGTTCTGCGCGATCCAGTTCGCTTTCCTGTTCAGCGGCCGGCAACTGCCTGACGGCTACACCTACTCCCGGTACGCCCGGGAAGGATTCTTCCAGCTGCTCGCCGTCGTATACGTGAACCTCGTCGGCTACGCGTTGATCCTGTGCCGGGTACGCCGCACCACACCCCTGACCGGCATGCTCATCGTGCTGATCGGCGAAACCGGGGTCATGCTTGCCTCGGCTCTGTGGCGTCTGCACTTGTACATTGGCGCGTATGGGCTCACCTGGCTGCGTTTGGAATCCCTGACCTTCATGTGGATGCTCATCGCCGTGCTCATCCTGTGCCTCGTACGCCTGTTCGTGCCTCGTCTGCCGCTGGCAACCATCGGTTTCATTCTCGTGGTCATATGGTATGTGGCACTGGTGCTGTCGAATCCGAACAACATCATCGACGCCTTCAACCAGGCGCGTCAGATCACCGATGCGATATGAGCTCCAGCCGCTGAGCGCGGTCCAGCAGGAACGGCACTAGACTGGAGACCATGTCTTACCGCATCGCATTCGTATTCGACGACACGCTCGACGTGCTCGACGGCGTGCAGCAGCATATCGTGACCCTGGGCAAGGAACTCGCCCGCCGCGGCCATGACGTGCATTACCTGGTCGGGCAGACCGAACACTCCCCCGTGCCCAATACGCACGTCATGTCACGGAACGTGATGGTGAGCGCGAACGGGAACCGCATGCGCATCCCCCTGCCGGCAAGCCGCCGGCTCATCGCACGCACGCTTGCGGAAGGCGATTTCGACATCTTGCACGTCCAAGCGCCTTACAGCCCGTTCATGGCGGGTCGGGTGCTCAAGGCGGCGTCGCCGAATACCGGCGTCGTGGCGACCTACCATATCGCGGTCAGCGACCCGCTATCAGCCATCGGCGGGCTGGCGCTTGGGGCGATCAACGCGCACACTCACCGGCGTATCGACGAAGTCATCGCAGTGTCCGATGTCGCGGCGCGCTATGCGGCGCTGACCGCACATACGAACGCACGCGTCATCGCAAATCCGGTGGATGTGGCCATGATGCGCGATCGGGCTGCCGCTGTCAATGTCGGCACATTGGACGGTGACACCATCGCCCCGCATATCGTGTTCCTCGGCCGTTTCGTCAAACGCAAGGGCGCGGATATCCTGCTTGATGCAATCGAATACGGCGAACGACATCGGCTCTTCCCCGCCGGCACCCATGTGACGATGGCCGGCAAGGGCCCGTTGCTCGAGGAATGCCGGCGCCGGGCCGCCGGGTTCGACACGCCGGTCACCTTCACCGGATTCATCGAGGAATCCGCCAAACCCGCCCTGTTGCGCAGCGCCGATGTCGCTGTCTTCCCCGCGACGGGCGGCGAGTCCTTCGGCATCGTGTTGCTGGAGGCAATCGCCTCGGGCGCGAAAGTCACGCTGGCCGGAGACAATCCCGGATACCATTCCACACTGCTGGGCGACACCGATGCGCTGTTCCCTGTGCGCGGCCGCGAAACCGCGCGGATACTGGCACAACGCATCGCGCGCGCCATCGATGATGCCGCATGGGCGAAACAAGTGCATCGACGCGAGAAACTCCTGCTTGAACGTTATGACGTGCGCACCATTGCCGACCAGGTCGAACAGGTGTACGCGCAGGCGATTGCCAAGCGCCGGGCAGGTCGGGCAGCCTGAGAACACAGCCTTCGCAGAACAGCCCGATACAACGATTGAGGCCACACAACAGGCGGGGATCGGGATGCCCGCAAACCCAGCCCGATGCGGCCTCAATCGTAATACCGGCATCCGCCGGCGGTATTCACGCACACGCCGGCGGACACCAAGCGCGCCAAATCAGGTGTCGATCTTGCTGCGATCGAAATCGTCCGCGTTCTCGACGATGAACTGCCGTCTCGGCGGCACCTCCCCACCCATGAGCAGGTCGAAAATACCCGCCGCCTTCTGCGCGTCCTCCATGCGGATGCGCCGCAGCATGCGCGAGCGCGGGTCCATGGTCGTGTCCGCCAGTTGGTCGGCGTCCATTTCACCTAAGCCCTTATACCTCTGGATGTCGGGGTTGTAGTCGATATGCCGGCGTTCAAGGTCGGCGAGCTTGCCGGAGAGCTCATCGTCCGAATACGTGTAGATGAACTCGCCCTTGTGCTTGCCAGCGAGCGCGATGCGATGCAACGGTGGGACAGCCGCATATACGTGGCCGGCTTCAATCAGCGGCCGCATATACCGGTAGAACAGCGTGAGCAGCAGGATGCGGATATGCGCGCCGTCAACATCGGCATCGGTCATCATGATGATCTTGTTGTACCGTGCCTGGCTCAGGTCGAAGCTCGCGCCGGAACCCGCGCCCACCACTTGGATGATCGAGGCGCATTCCTTGTTGGACAGCATTTGCGACAGGCTCGCCTTCTGCACGTTGAGAATCTTGCCTCGGATCGGCAGTAGGGCCTGGAAGCTTGAGTTTCTGGCGGCTTTCGCCGTGCCAAGCGCGGAATCGCCCTCGACGATGAACAGTTCGGCGATATCGTCGTTGCCGGGCTGGCAGTCGGAGAGTTTCGCCGGCATGGATGCGGCTTCGAGCGCGTTCTTGCGGCGGGTGACCTCTTTGGTCTTGCGCGCCTGGATGCGCGCGTGCATCTCGCCGACAATCTTCTCGAGCACCCTGCCGGACTGCTCTTTGTAGCCTCGTTTCGAGCCGGTAATCATCTCGCCGAACTGCTGCTCGGTCATCTTCGAGACAATCGGGCGCACCGGGGCCGTGCCGAGCACGTCCTTGGTCTGTCCTTGGAACTGCGGTTCTGCGATACGCACGGTGACGACCGCGACCAGGCCGGCGAGGATGTCATCGCGTTCCACGCGGGTCTTGGCGTCCTTGAGGTTGACTTTCAGCTTGCGCGCATTATCTTCGACGCTTTTGCGAATCTGCTTGGTGATGCCTTGCAGGAACCCGTCGACGTGCATGCCGCCGCCCGGAGTCTCGACGACGTTGACGAAGCTGCGCAACGTGGTGTCATAACCGTTGACCCAGCGCAGGGCGATATCGACTTTGCAGGTGCGCTCGATGTTCTGCGCGTGCAATTCACCTTTACTGTCAACGGCCTGTGTTTCCTCGGTATAGGTGTCTTCGCCGCTGATGCGCCAGATATCGCATACCGGTTCGCCTTTGGACAGGAAGTCGACAAAATCCTTGACGCCGCCGGTGTGGAGGAATTCCTCGACCCTGCGGTGGGGGCGCGCCGCGGATGCGAGGACTGCCTGACTTGCCGCCTGCGCTTCGCGATTGTCGGTGGTGTCGTCCGCCGCAGTGTCTTCAACTTGCCCGGTGTCGGAGTTGTCGTCAGCATGGTCTGCGTTGTCGGAACTGTCGACATCGCCGATACCTGCCTCGGTATCGTGTCCGAGCGTGTTCCCGGCAATGCCCGCGGCGTTCTCCGGCGTGTCAACTTCAAGCATCGCATCGACGGATGCATCGCCGGTTTCAGGGATGTTCTCGTCGATGACGGTGATTTTCAATCCAGGAACAAGGAAGGTTGTCTGACGAACCCGATCGATAAGCTGCTCATAGCTGAACCGCGCGGTATCGTTGAAAATCTCCGGGTCGGCCCAGTAACGGATACGCGTGCCCGTGGTCTTCGGCGAGACCTTGCCGATGACTTCAAGCTCAGTCGCACGGTTCTTGCGCGTGCGTTTGAACGGGGAGTCAGGCGATGGCTTGGACGGGTCGGCGTCCTGGTAGACACCGGGATGCCCTTGATGGAAGGCCATGTGGTAGGTCTTGCCGTTGCGGTCGACTTCGACGTCAAGACGGGAGCTCAACGCGTTGACCACGGACGAACCCACACCATGCAGACCGCCTGCCGCATTGTAAGAGGCGTTGCCGAATTTCGCGCCGGCGTGCAGCTTGGTCAGGACGACCTCGACGCCTGTAAGGCCAGTTTTCGGCTCGACATCGACTGGGATGCCACGGCCGTTGTCATCAACCTCGATCGAGCCGTCGGTATGCAGGATCACCTTGATGTCGTTGCAAGCGCCCGCGAGCGCCTCATCGACGGAATTGTCGATGATCTCCCACAGGCAGTGCATCAGGCCCTGGCTGTCGGTCGTGCCGATATACATGCCAGGGCGTTTGCGCACAGCGTCGAGCCCCTCGAGCACGGTCAGGCTGTCGGCGCTGTAGTTTTCCTTTGCCATAATCCCCATTCGTTGTCTTGCGTTTCGTTTCCCGCCATCGCCTGTCCGTATGCGTGCCGCTCTGACAATCAAGAGCGGCACGCATACGGCGTCACGTCACTGGTCGAGGAAGTCGCGCAGGGTCTGCGAACGCGAGGGGTGACGCAGCTTCGACATGGTCTTCGATTCGATTTGGCGGATCCGCTCGCGGGTCACGCCGTACACACGCCCGATATCGTCCAGCGTCTTGGGCTGACCGTCTTCAAGGCCGTAACGCATCTTGATGACGCCCGCCTCACGCGGCGACAGGGTTTCCAGCACCTGCTTGAACTGCTCCTGCAACAGCGAGAAGGCCACGGCGTCGGACGGGGCGATGGCATCGGTGTCTTCAATCAGATCGCCGAATTCGGAATCGCCGTCCTCACCGAGCGGGGTGTGCAGGGAAATCGGCTCACGGCCGTACTTCTGCACTTCCTGCACCTTCTCGACCGGCATGTCAAGTTCGCGTGCCAACTCGTCGGGCGTAGGTTCACGGCCAAGATCCTGCAACATCTGCCGCTGGACACGGGCGAGCTTATTGATGACCTCGACCATGTGGACGGGCACGCGGATCGTGCGCGCTTGGTCGGCCATGGCTCGTGTGATGGCCTGGCGGATCCACCACGTGGCGTAGGTCGAGAACTTGAAGCCTTTCTTCCAGTCAAACTTCTCGACCGCACGGATCAAACCGAGGTTGCCTTCCTGAATAAGGTCGAGGAACAGCATGCCGCGGCCGGTGTAGCGCTTGGCCAGCGATACGACCAGACGCAGGTTCGCCTCGAGCAGGTGGTCCTTGGCCTTCTTGCCGTCGGCTGCGGCCCACTTGAGTTCGCGCTTGCGCTTGAAGCTCATGCCTTCGCTCTCGGTGTCCAGCAGATGCTGGGCGTACAGGCCTGCCTCGATTCGCTCAGACAGGTCGACTTCCTGTTCGGCGTTCAGCAGGCTGACTCGGCCGATCTGCTTGAGGTAGTCCTTGACCGGATCGGCGGTGGCCCCTGCCGCAATGACACGGCGCTTGGGGTTGCCTGACGGGGTGAGGTTGTCGTCGTCATCGTCATCGCGCATGACGAACGCGCCCTTGGCCTTCGGCAGGACTTCGGGCTCGCGGTGCTTGGGTTTGTTCTCCTCGTCATCCTCGGAGTCGTCCTCGCCCTCATCGTCATCCTCGTCGCTGGAATCGATGTCGTCGTCAAGGTTGTCGGGATCGTCGCCTTCGTCGAGGTCGTCGAAGTTCTCGATGTCCTCGTCGTTGATGTCCTCGTCGTCGTCGAGCTGCGTCTCGTCATGTTCGGCGGCGGCTGGCTCTGCGCGCTTGGCGGTACGCTTGCGCGGCGTCTTGGTAGCGGTTACCGTGCGGGATGCCGTTTTCTTGGCCTTCGGCGCCGCGCTCTCACCGCCCGACGCCTTCGCCGCCTTCGATGTCTTCGCACTCTTCGCCGCCGCGGTCTTCTTGGCGGATGCCGACGTTGCGGACCTCTTGGTCGCCTTGGCCGGTGTCGCAGCCTTCTTCGCCGTGCTCTTGCGGGTGGATGTGGTCTTTTCGGTCTGATCAGCGTCTTTCTTGCTTGCCGTCGTTTCCTTGGCCAAACTTATCCTCCTGCGTGTTCCCGCCATACCGCGGCCAAACGAAGGGCGCAGTTATGGCAAGGGCAAATCGTCAACTATAGAAGTTAACCATCTTTCGTGGACGAATATTCCCGCGCGATTGCGACAGTGAGGCGAGATATCGCAGCCTGTACACGATGTCACAGGGAGCACCACTGCGGTTTCGTGCCGTTGTCGAGCGCGTCGATGACGATGCCGGCGAGCGTGCACGTGGGATCGAGACGCAGGGCGATTCGCGCGAAGATATCCGTTCGCTCATCGTCTCCCCACCACAACAGATAGGCCAGACACGCCGCGATATTCGACCGATAAGACACCGGTACGAGTTCAATCATGCGATCAAGCATCTTCGCGGAGGCACGCAGACAACCAATACGCGGAACTGCCTTGGGCTCGTCGAACGCTTCGGTGAGCAGCCTGCCCATCGTCACTGCATTACTGGGACAAGACGGTTCCGCAGCGAACCGCAGCAGCGTCTCCTGATCAATCGGATCGATGCTGACCGACGAGACGATCAGAGCGTCACGAATGGCGATATTCTGCCGCATCCCCACCGCAAGCCTGATCAGAAGCTGGTCGTCGGCAGGCAGGTGCGACCCTCCCTCACGCTGGTTGCGATGCCACATCCGCAATGCCTCACCAACCCACAGCCGAGTGCCGATAACAACGCCTTCCTCATGACGCAATCCCCGGTATCGCGCATTCTGGAAGTCAACCCAGGCTTCAGGCAACAGACCGGGTGATTTCCACGCCCTCCACGTCCCTTCCGGCTCGGGCAGCTCCTCCCACCGGCGCAACGGCAAGCGGCCCCCTTGCGAATACCAGTATCGGGGGAAAAGCCGCGAGGCATCCGCCCCGGGCAGCGGCTCACCCTTTTCATATGTCCATTCCCAGTAGCGTGCCAACGCGTTGAATACCAGCCGACTCATTTGTGGCTGTGTGCCGTCCTTGTTGTCGTCTTCCATGATTCCCCCATCCCCCAGTCAATGCCGGGACTTCGTGCGGACACCTCGTGCATCCGCCCCTGTTCAGCTTGCAGTACGGCGATAGCGTCCGTCCAGCGTGGCAGGCGAATGTGGTCAAAGGATGCGAACTGCCCCAGGTATCGCTTCGCTGTCGCCACGCCGCACCAGCCGCGTCCGCCGGAACATCCCGCTCGTCGGCGCTCGCCGCGTTCATTGCCGACCGCAGGGTTGATTGCCGACCGTCCCCGTGCGACACGCCCTCTGTCACCCGCCGGGAATGTCGCAACGCTGTGGATACCCTCGTAGATATGAGCATGCCGTCAGATCTGGAACGTATTGAACAGCGCATCGATGACCTGGTCCGCGAACACCTCGCCGTGCCCGACGCCGAAATCGCCGCGTCGTGCCGAAATGTCCTCCACGAGGTCGCCACGCAAGCGGTCGTCTCAAGCCAAGGGGGCAAACGGCTCAGAGCCCGCTTGGCGCTCGCCGCGTTCGATGCCGCAGGCCTTCCGGTCACGTCGCAGGCACGGGATGCGATGACCGACCTCGCCTGTGCAATCGAGGTGTTCCAGACCGCCGCGCTTGTCCATGACGACATCATCGATGATTCGGACCTGCGCCGGGGCAAGCCGAGCGCCCATCGCGCGCTCGCACAGCAGACGCACAGCGAATCCATCGGCCGTGGCCTGGGGCTCATGCTCGGAGACATCCTCGCGACCGTAAGCATCTCGATCGCCAACGCCGCGGCATCGTCGCTGGGCAATCCCGACACGCTGCGTTCGGTGTTCCTCGGCATGCAACGCGATGTCAGCGTCGGCCAGGTGCTTGACCTCGCGGTCGAGCTCACCCCATTGAGTGACCCGGCACGCCTCGCGGATGCCTCACTCAACGTTTTCCGTTGGAAAACCGCCAGTTATACGACTATGGCACCGCTGCAACTGGGATTGACGGCGGCGGGGACCGACCCGCAGGTCGCAGGGCCGCTCAGCGAACGCATCGGCAAGCCGCTCGGCGTCGCATTCCAGCTTGCAGACGACTTGCTTGATGTCATCGGGTATACGAAAAACACCGGAAAACCCGTCGGCGGCGATATTAAAGAAGGCAAACGCTCCGTGCTGCTCGCCGACGCACTCGCTTTGTCGAACGCCGATGACCGCAGCGAACTGACCGCCATGTACGAGGCCCCCTCACGCGACGCACGGCAAATGCGCCGCGGCATCGAAATCTTCACCACAAGCGGGGCGGTCGAACTCTCACGCGAACGGATCCGCAAGCTGTGGGCGCAAGCCGGCCAGGCCATCGCCGAAGCAGAACTGCCGCAGACCTCACGCGACATGCTCCTCGAGGCGTGCCGCACCTTCATCCCCGATTCCTGCCTGTGATCCGGCGGCAACGTTCGTAGACCCCGGCAGGCGGCGAGTAGCCCGAGGCATGTAGACTAGTGTCATCACCATTGAGTAAAGGGCCTGCGAACATGACTGAAACTGCGAGCGAAGGGCAGATCATCGACGACCGGTACCGTATCGTGCGCAAAATCGCCGACGGCGGCATGGCGACCGTGTATGAGGCGATTGATGTGCGTCTTGACCGGCATGTCGCCGTCAAAGTGATGCATGCACAGCTGGCGCAGGGGCCGCATCGCGAACAGTTCGTGGAACGATTCCACCGTGAGGCTCGGTCCGCGGCGGCCATTGCAAACCCACATATCGTCCAGGTCTACGACACCGGGGAGGTTGATGGCCGCAACTATCTGGTCATGGAATACGTTCATGGCGTCAATCTGCGCTATGAGATGAACCAGCAGGGGCCGTTCACCGTGCGCGAGACCCTGCGTATCGTCGCGGAGACGCTGGACGGGCTTGCAGCCGCGCATCGCGCAGGCGTCGTGCACCGGGATATCAAGCCGGAGAACATCTTGCTCAACGACCGCGGCCATGTCCAGATCACCGATTTCGGGCTGGCGAAGGCCGCGTCGCAGGCCACGCTGTCCACGACGGGTATGCTGTTGGGCACGGCAGCCTATCTGGCACCGGAGATGATCGAGAACAACCAGGCCACGCCTCAGGGCGACCTGTATTCAGTGGGCATCATGGCCTGGGAGATGCTTGCCGGTGAGCCGCCATTCCAGTCGGATAACCCGGTGACGATGGTGTTCAAACATGTGCACGAGGACGTTCCCCCGGTGATTACCCGCTGCCCGGGCATCGAACCGTCCGTCTCCGAATTCATCGCGCAACTGACGGCACGTTCGGTTGAGGACAGGCCGGCGGACGCCATGGAAGCGCAACGACTCCTGCGCACAGTGATTTCCGGGATGCCGATGGAGGCTTGGCTGTACCGGCGGTCGGACGATCCTATGCGCGACGAATCCACCGGCGACGGCGAATCCCCGTTGGCGCCCAACGGCTTGGTCGCCTCGCGCCGCGAAGGCGGGCACGATGCCGCGGCATCAACAACGGCAGTGGCACAGTCGGATTACCCGCCGCAGCCGCCGGCACCGTCGTCATCCGCAGCGACGTCCGCGACGGCATCCGCCGACATGTCCTCCGACACATCTGCCACAACACCTTCGGACGGGCGATCCGGCGCCGCTAACACGCCGGATACGCGTACCCGCATCCTTGCAACCGACCCGAACGCCGCAAGGAAGCCGCGCAGCATCACCAGCCAGGACGCCTTCACCCAGGCAATCACCACAACCGACACATCGGATATCGAACCTTCCGGCGTCGCGGAGCATTCCCGTGGCGGGCGGCGGCGCAGCAAGGTTCCGATCATCATCGCCGCCATTATGGCCGTCATACTCGCCGCCGGCGCAGGATGCGGCGCATGGTGGTATTATCTGGGCCCCGGCAGCTATTGGACCATGCCGAAACCCACTGACCTGACATGCAAGACAGGCAAGACCTGTACCATCAAGAATGTCAGCTGGAGCTCATTCCGCAGCACTCTCAACGTCGCCGGAATCCCCTATTCCGTCGCCCAGGAATACAGCGATACCGTCGAAGAGGGCAACATCATCTCAACCACGCCGTCCACGGTCGGCGCGCATATCAGCAAACGCAGCGCGGGCAATGTGAAAGTCACCGTGTCCAAAGGCGTGCGGCAGGCGACCATCCCCTCAGATATCACCGACCCATCGACCGACAACGGCAAGGACCCCCTGACCGCCCTCGAAAAGGCTGGCTTCACAAACATTTCGCATAACATCAACGATGACGAGTATTCGCTGACCGTTCCAAAGAACGCCCTGCTGAGCATCTCCCCCAACCCAGGCACCACGATGGAGCATAACGACAGCGTGGTGGTGAAACTCTCCTTGGGACCGATGCCGGTCAATATGCCGGATGTCGTCGGCAGAACCAAAGACGAAGCGCAGGCCTTGTTCGACAGCTTGCAGCTCAAGGCCACCTACAGTGAGGAATACAGCGATACCGTGCCAAACGGCAACATCATCTCGGCATCACAGACGGTCGGCACCCAACTGCACTGGGGAGACACCGTCGACGTCGTGGTTTCCAAGGGCCCACAGATGGTGACGCTACCTGATGTAACCGGCAAAAGCACCAGCGATGCGACTGCGGCCTTGCAAGCGCTCGGTTTGGAGGTGAAGGTCAGCGCCCCGCTCGGCGACCTGACCCACACCGTGCGGTTGCAGTCGCCGTCCGCCGGCCAGCAGGTGCGTGTCCGGGACGCGAACGGCAACAAGACCGTGATCACACTGACTGTGGTGTGACCGCCGCGGACTGCGCCTCCTGTTCGGCCTTCATCCTTGCCTTGACGGTCTGCGCATACTCGTCGACATACTCCTGCCCGCTCATCTGCGCGATGGCGCGAACCACGCGATCCGTCAGCTCACGCAGCTCCTCATGCGTCACATCCTGCGGGTCCTTGCGCACGACCGGAATCGGCGCACCGTATATCACTTTCGATTTGCCTTTGTTTGGAATCACCTGACCGGGCTTTTGCAGGTCGCGAGAGCCGATGATCGCCGTCGGAATAATCGGGCAACCGGTTTCGAACGCGAGACGAGCGGCACCAGTGTGCCCGCGATACAGCCTGCCATCGGGGCTGCGGGTGCCTTCGACATGGATGCCGAACAGGTGCCCGTCTTCAAGAATCTCCTTGGCGTGGTTCAACGCGCCCAAGGACTTCGACCCTCCCGAACGGTCCACCGGGAACACGCCCACGGACGTGAACCACCACTTCTTGAAGCGGCCCTTAATGCCTTTGCCTTCGAAGTATTCGGCCTTGCCCATGAAATGAATCATGCGCGGGCATGTCATCGGCAGCAGCGCGTCGTCAATGACCGCAAGATGGTTCGCCGCGATAATCGCCCCACCCTTGCGCGGGATGTTTTCAAGCCCTTCGACAGTTGGATTGAACCGACGCCTTGCAATCGGACCCAAGGTCCGGACGAAAAACCAGTAGAGCACGAGGGCTCTCCCTCCCAGCGACTTGACTTGACGCTCGTTTACAGTGGTACCTATGACTGAGCACAACAATACCAATGCGTCAGGAGAGCGTCCAATACCTGGGCCCGGCGAAGGCTCGCAAGGCGGCTCCTCCTCCGGCGAGCCGCTTGACGAGGCATGGGAGGCGTTCGCTCACGATCACGCACGCGATCTCGAGGACGTGGAGCGGTCTCGAAATGCGAAACGATTCGAACGACACGCCCGCCGTGCTGAGAAGAAAGCGCTGCTTTCGGTCGATGACCTCGATCAGGGCACTTTCACCGACGACGCCATCGGGGCCGGCCGCGGACCGCGAGACAACACGAGCTCAAGTTGGTTGGACACCGATGACGTGATGGACCGATACAGCGACCGCTTTGTGCCGCCCACCTCTTTCACGCCCACACCGCACAGCACCATCCTGTTCACCGCGTTGACAGTCATCGGCATGTTGGGAATCATCGCCTCGGTGCTTGTGCCCAAATTCACGGGAATTATCGGGACGGTCTGCGCGATTTGCCTGCTGCTTGGCATTGCCGGATTGGCGGCGAGCCGACGGGGGCATGCCCATCACGACAATCCGTTCGATGATGGCGCCCGTGTCTGACTGAACGGATGAAAGCAAGAACGCACGCACCCGGTTAGGGGAAACGCCTAGACTTGTTCGGAAATCCAGAGGGGCTGTCCGGAGGTTTCCCGGACAGCCCCTCTGATATGTATCCGAAGGTGATGTATTTTCGAAGATGATGTGCATCCGGAGGTCGGATACATACACGGACTAGCACCGCGGCTGCGCCAACGACAGGGTTGCCAACGACAGGGTTGATGTCACTGCGTCACACCCATGCCGCCGTGGCAGGGGTGTGACGCTGGCTGTCGATTGTCTCGTCGGCCGGCGCGTCACACGCCACGTCATAGCCGCACCACGGCGTGAATCATGCTCGCTTGGACTGCGCGAGCTTGACCCAACGCTCCAGCAGGTCCTTCGCCTTGCCGGAATCAACGGCTTCCTGAGCAAGTCCGTACGCCTGACGGAAGCGATCAGTAAGCGACCCATCGGCGATGAGATGGCCGTCGGCGACGATGGCGGAAGCGGCGTTAAGCAACGCGGTCGTCCGCGAAGCAACCGGCTTGCCATCAAGGAAGTCCCTGAAAATGCTGGCATTGAGCTCAGGCTCGCCGCCGCGAAGCTGTTCAGGGGTCACCGGGTCAAGGCCAAGCTCGGTGATGGGATTGAATTCGGTGGCCGTGACCTTGCCATCTGCAATCAGCCACACGGAAACCGGGCCGGTCGGAGCCATCTCGTCAAGGCCTTCGCTCGAGGTGTACACCATGCCGCTTTGGCCGCGATTGGCGTACACTTGCGCCATCAGCGGGCTCAATGTGCGGTCTGCGCAACCGATGGCGACATGCTTCGGATTCGCCGGATTCGTCAGCGGCCCCAGCACGTTGAATACGCACGGGATTCCCAGCGCTGAGCGGACCGGGCCGACAAAGCGCATGGCTGGGTGGAAAGTCTTGGCGAAGGCGAAGGTGATGCCGATTTCATCGCCGATTTCCGTCACTGCTTCCGGAGCGAGATCAAGCGGAACACCCAAGGCTTCAATGACATCGCCTGAACCGCACTTCGACGATGCGGCACGATTGCCGTGCTTGACGATTTTGACGCCGGCCGCCGCGGCAACCACAGCTCCCATGGACGACAGGTTCACGGTTGCGGCTTTGTCGCCGCCCGTTCCGACGATATCGGTGGTTTCGCCCGAGACGTTGAGCGGCACGGCGTGAGAGACCATTGCCTTTGCTGCGCCTTCGATTTCGTTCGCGGTCAGGCCAAGCTGCTGCTGGGTTGCAAGGACGGCGCCGACGCATGCAGGATTGGCATTGCCGTTCATGAGATCGTTGACGAACCACCAGGACTCGTCCGCATTCAAATGATTGCCGTTGACGAGTTCTGCGAGAATCGATTTCCAAGTGATCTCGGTCATCATGCCCTCCTGTGCATCTGATGTTATTGTTTGTGGCTTATTGTATCGATTTCATGTGTTCTGCCTTGTGAACGTCCACATTCTGAGGCTTCTACCGGAAATTCGTGCGATGTCAGGGCAATTGCGGCAGTCAAGCCGGGTTGACCGGCACCGCTGGCGCGGCGGATGATGTTCAGGGACGTGCAGATGTGCATCATTCGCATACATATCGTCCGAGTAAATACATATCGTCCGCATATGCAAACGGACGGCGGCGCCACCATGGGTTTCCATGATGACGCCGCCGTCCGTGAATCAAATCACGCCGAGCGCTATTCGAAGCAATCAGGCCTTCTCGTTATGGCCGTGGCACATCTTGTACTTGCGCCCCGAGCCGCACGGGCACGGCGCGTTCTTCGGCGTACCCGGGAAGGTGCGGCCGTCCGCCCACGGGCTCTTGAGCTCGTCGCTCTTGGGTCGCTTGCTGGCGGGCAGCTTGACATCCTCGTGGCTGATCGGTGCAGGGCCGACGACGCCGGGCTCGCGATGCTCGGCCGCATCATCCTCATCCGCCGTCTCGTCGGACTCGCTGGGATCTTCCGGAGCGGAGCTGACGGTCGTGGGCTCGTCCTCGGCGTCAGTCGAGGTGATGCCAACCGCCGCTTCGGCCTTGTCCACAGCAACATCCTCATCATGCTCGCTCGAGATGTCCTCGTTCTGTGCGACTTCCTGAATGTCGACGTGGAAGAGCAGCTGAATGGTCTCTTCCTTGATCGCTTCGATCATCTGGTTGTACATCTGGTAGCCTTCGCGCTGGTATTCGACCAGCGGGTCGCGCTGGCCCATACCGCGCAGGCCGATGCCGTCCTTGAGATAATCCATCTCGTAGAGGTGTTCGCGCCACTTACGGTCGAGCACGGCGAGAACCACACGGCGTTCCAGCTGGTGCAGCGCCTCGTCGCTGAGCTTCTCGCCCAGTTTCACATAGGATTCCTTGGCGGAATCAACGATGAGCTTGCGCAGAGCCTCGGAGGCCTTGTCGCCCTTGAGACCACTCACAGCCTTCTTGGCTTCGTCCTCATCAACCGTGATGGTCACGATCTGGGACAGCGCCTTGAACAGGCCGTCCCAATCCCAATCCTCAGGTTTGGCGGATCCACGGTTTGCGCCACGGATGTAGCTGGCGACGGTCTCGTCAATGAAGCGCAGGATGTCCTCGTGGATGTCCTCGCCCTTGAGCACGGCTTGGCGCTCGGCGTAGATGACCTTGCGCTGCTTGTTCATCACGTCGTCATACTTGAGGACGTTCTTACGGATTTCGAAGTTGCGCGATTCGACGGCCTTCTGCGCGTTGCGCACGCCCTTGGACACGCTCTTCGATTCGATCGGCTGGCCTTCCGGAAGACCGCGGGACATCACGCGCGCAACAAGCTGGGTGTTGAACAGACGCATGAGGTCGTCCTCGAGGCTCAGGTAGAAGCGGGATTCGCCCGGATCGCCCTGACGGCCGGAGCGGCCGCGCAGCTGGTTGTCGATACGGCGAGACTCATGGCGTTCGGTGCCGAGCACGTACAGGCCGCCCAGCTCGGCGACTTCGTCATGCTCGTCCTTGACCTGTGCCTTGACCTCGGCCAGCGTGCCGGGCCAACGCTTCTCGTACTCCTCCGGGGTGTCCTCGGGCGAGTAGCCTTCCTTCTTGAGCTTGGCATCGGCGAGAAACTCGACGTTGCCGCCGAGCATGATGTCGGTACCACGGCCGGCCATGTTGGTGGCAACCGTGACTGCGCCCTTGCGACCGGCGACCGCGACGACCGCGGCTTCCTTCGCATGATGCTTCGCATTGAGCACCTGGTGAGGAATCTTCGCCACATCAAGCAGCGAGGAGACGACTTCGGAGGATTCAACCGATGCGGTGCCCAGCAGAACCGGCTGGCCCTTGGCATGGCGCTTGGCGACGTCCTCGATAATCGCGTGCAGCTTTTCCTTCTTCGTGCGGAAGATCAGATCGTCCTGGTCCTTGCGGATCATCGGCTTATTGGTCGGGATCGGAATCACGCCGAGCTTGTAGGTGCCCATGAATTCTGCGGCTTCGGTCTCAGCGGTACCGGTCATGCCTGCGAGCTTGTCATACATGCGGAAGTAGTTCTGCAAGGTGATGGTCGCGAAGGTCTGGTTCTCGGCCTTGACCTCGACGCCTTCCTTCGCTTCGATGGCCTGATGCAGACCCTCGTTGTAGCGGCGACCCGGCAAGATACGGCCGGTGTGTTCGTCGACGATGAGCACCTCGCCGTGGGTGACCACGTAGTCGCGGTCGCGCAGGAACAGCTCCTTGGCCTTGATCGCGTTGTTCAGGTAGCCGATCAGCGCGGTATTGCTGGGCTCATAGAGATTATCGATGCCGAGGTAATCCTCGACCTTGCTGATGCCCGGGTCAAGGATGCCGACGGTCTTCTTCTTCTCGTCGACTTCATAGTCCTCATCACGGGTGAGCTTGGGGACCAGACGGGCGAACTTGCGGTACCAGCTGGTGACGTCGCCCTCAGCCGGGCCGGAAATGATCAACGGGGTACGGGCCTCATCGATCAGGATGGAGTCGACCTCATCGACGATGGCGTAATGGTGGCCGCGCTGTACAAGCTCGCTCTTATCCCACGCCATGTTGTCGCGCAAATAATCAAAACCGAACTCGTTGTTCGTGCCATACGTGATGTCGGCGTTGTACTGCTTGCGGCGCTCCGGCGGCTTCTGATCGGTGACGATGCAGCCGACACTCATACCGAGGAACCGGTAGACGCGGCCCATAAGCTCGCTCTGGTAGCTTGCGAGGTAGTCGTTGACGGTGACCACATGCACGCCCTTGCCTTCGAGCGCATTGAGGTAGCTCGGCAGGGTTGCGACCAAGGTCTTGCCTTCGCCGGTCTTCATTTCCGCGATATTGCCCCAATGCAATGCCGCACCGCCCATGAGCTGCACGTCAAAGTGACGCATGCCCAGTGTGCGCTTCGAAGCCTCACGTACGGTGGCGAACGCCTCCGGCATAATGTCGTCAAGGCTCTTGCCGTTGTCAAGCTCCTGCTTGAACTTGGCGGTCTGTCCTTTGAGTTCCTCGTCGGAGAGGGCCGATATCTCGTCCTCAAGCGCATTCACCGCCTTCGCGACGTTTTCCAGCTTCTTCAGCTGGTGGCCTTCACCCATGCGTAGGGCCTTGTCGACGATGTTTACCACGTTTCGCTCCCTAGTTCATTCAGCACGACGAGCGCGGCGGGCTACCCAGTCCGCACACAACTCATCCCATAGTACGCGACGGAGGGGATTTTACACTCCCCTGCTCCAATTGCGCCGACATGGGCGGGTCGTGCGCCCGGCCGGCATGACGGGAGCCCGCGTGCACTGCAACGCGGGCTCCCGTCGCTATATTTCTGCAGAACCGCTATCGAGCGGCCAGTGTTCAGGCTTCCTTCTTGGCCTTGGCCACGTTTTCGGCGGTGTCGATCTCGAAGACGCCGTAGCTCCAGCCGTGACGATGGTAGACCACCGACGGACGACCAGTCTCCTTGTTGACGAACAGGAAGAAGTCGTGGCCGATCAGCTCCATCTCATACAGGGCCTCGTCGATGCTCATCGGTTCAGCGATGTGCAGCTTGCGACGGATGACAATCGGCGTGTCGCCAACCTGGACCTCAACGGATTCACCCGGACCCAAATCGGATGCCACCGCAGCCTGCGGGCTGTTGTTCGGCTCCTCTTCCTTAGGCTCCTCCTCATCCGGGGTCTCAACCGGTCCAAGATCGACCGGAACCGGGTTGACATAACCACGACGGTGATCCTTGCGGCGATCACGGGCACGACGCAGACGGAGCGTCAGCTTGTCCAGAGCCATGTCGAGAGCGCTATACTCATCGGAGCTCGACGCTTCGGCGCGGACTACGGTGCGTCCGGCCACCACGGTGATCTCAACACGCTTGGCGGTATCTGCCTGACGCGGATTACCCTCGTGGGTCACGACAATCTGAGCGCGCTGGGCGTCCGGAGCGATTGCGGTCACACGATTCATCTTGCTTTCAACGACGTCACGGAATTTCTGACTGACCTGCGTGTGGCGTCCGGTGATGACGATTTCCATGTGGACCTCCTAGCCTCAAGCGGTGTTACCCGCTGTGTGTGGGTTGTCCCGAACTGCGTCTTCGCCGTCCGGGTATGTCTTATTGTAGCCGAATACTTCGCAAAGTGAAGACAATTCGCTCTCGGGTGTCGGAATTGTTCTCGTCATCGTGCTGTATCGGGCGTGTGCTTATAATGGTGATTCTGAGACCCCATGATGGCCGCGGTCAATATGACTGAGGAACTTCCGGGCTCCATAGAGCACGATGGCGGATAACATCCGCCCAGGGTGACCTGAGAGATAGCGCAACAGAGAACAGACCGCCCGGCTTCGGCCGAGTAAGGGTGAAACGGCGGTGCAAGAGACCACCGGGCCGCTGGTGACAGCGGCCGCATGGCAAGCCTCATCGGGAGCAAGGCCAAGCAGAAGACGTCAAGGGTTGCTCGCCCATGTCTTCGGGTAGGCTGCTAGAGCCTGGCGGCAACGTCAGGTCGAGATGGATGGCCATCCGTGTGGAGACACACGACAGAACCCGGGGTATGTGGGGTCTCGTCAACTTCCAGGACCCGCCACTTAGGCGGGTCTTGTTGTATCCGGCAGCAGTTGGCACGTCGGTGTATCAGGTATCGGTATATCGGATATCGGTATATCGGGTATCGGGGCGTATAGGCCAACACACGTTCCGACGCCGTCGCTCCTGCAGCTCGCAAACCGTGCATCACACCTTCTGCCGACGCTCACAAGCCATCCAGAGTCGACACAACCTTCTACCGACACCCACGACTCCCTCTGCGTCGGCAGAAGCAGAGGGATTTTCGGTGAGACGGCGCATGCTGACAATGCCGACCTGTATGGCCTCGATGCAGGTACAACCGGAGAATCGCGGCAGTCAGCGAAATCCGACGGCCCGCGCGAACCATCCTCGTGCTTGTGCGCGAACCATCCTCGTGCGCGACCCACTTCACATGCGACGGTCTTCGTTCGCGACCGTCCTCGTGCGCAACCGTCCTCACACCGACTCGTGGTCTTGCATACGATTTCACCGAACACTGTTCTTCGTACGCGACCGTCCTCACACTCGACGGCCCCCACTCGCATGCATCCGTCATCAGTCGCAAATAGAAAGACGAGACGAGCACGCCGACAGCTACGATGCACCCCGCCACGCGCACCACCTCGACCACGTCAAGATACATGACGAGACGCGGTCGCCAAGAGCCGCGATGCCCGGACACGCCGTTAGCTGGCGCATCCGGGCATCGCGGTTGTGATTCCACAAGAATCAGGCATGCCTCTTCAGGCATCCTTGTCGAACAGGCTGTGCGATATGTCCCGCAGGATGTCAGGACTATGACCTTTGCGCCCGCCGGCAGCCCAGAACCGCCTCCGCCTGACTTGCAAATCAAGCCCCGCTGTACGAGCAGCGACGCTACGCCCGAGCTCCCAAGCCGCATCGACGAATACGCCGGCTTCACGGGCTTCGCCGACCACCTGTTGAGACAGTGCTCGGTCAACGCGTTTGCGCGACAACTCAAGCAGCGTACCGCGCTCCCCCAGCATGCGCCCGACGCAATACCTGACCACTGACCTGGCGTATTCCTCGTCGTTGACGAGACCGACTTCACGCAATCTCGCTACGACAGCGTCGGCAACGGTTTCGTCGTACCCCTTGAGGACAAGACGCTCCAGCAGCGCCGCGCTCGAACGATCCGCACAGTCCAGCAGACGCAATGCCGCTTCCCGGCAAGCATCCTCATCACATGGGTCGCTCGGCCCTTCCTTAGATGCGGCAACGCCTTTGGCCCCGGCGCCCCGGGCCCACGACCTTCCGGCCCGCTTGGCTTTTCCGCGCGCCCAACTCCGCGCATGTGGCCTAGCATCGTGTTGATTATGGTCTTCCGGATGCCCGTCGTTCGCATCTTCGAGGACATCCGGCCGAGGTACCCCCATCGCCACGTCTGATACGGCATCATGCGCGGCGATGGGAGTACCATGTCGCGCGATAAACGCTTCGGCGTCGATCATCGGACGTCAGGTTTTTTCGATGCCGCCGCAGAATCGGCAGCAGCCGCTTTGCCAGCCTCGCCACTTGTCGGTGCGGCGGCCGCTGCCGCCTCATCGCCTTCCGCGAATTGGTCAGTCGGCTCAATCAGGCCGAACGCCTCCTTGACCTTGGTCTCAATCTCGTCGGACAGCTCGGGATTGTCTTTGAGATATTTGCGCACGTTCTCACGGCCTTGACCCAACTGGTCGCCGTGGTAGGTGAACCAGGAGCCCGACTTCTTGATGACATTGCTCTGCAACGCCATATCGATGATCGAGCCTTCCTTGGAAATGCCTTCGCCGTAGAGCACGTCGAACTCGGCGGACTTGAATGGCGGCGCCATCTTGTTCTTGACAACCTTGACCCTGGTACGGCTGCCGACGGCTTCGTCCCCGTTCTTCAGGGTTTGAATACGACGAATGTCAAGACGCACCGACGAATAGAACTTCAACGCCTTGCCGCCGGTGGTAGTTTCCGGATTGCCGAAGAACACACCGATCTTCTCGCGCAACTGATTGATGAAAATCGCCGTGGTGTTGGCTTGCGCGAGGGCGCCGGTCATCTTGCGCAACGCCTGGCTCATCAAACGCGCCTGAAGACCGACATGGCTGTCGCCCATATCGCCTTCGATTTCAGCCTTAGGCACCAGCGCGGCCACAGAATCGATGACGATCACGTCAAGCGCACCAGACCTGATGAGCATATCCGCGATTTCCAATGCCTGCTCGCCGTTGTCTGGCTGGGATACGATCAGTGAATCGGTATCCACCCCCAAATGGCGTGCATACACCGGATCCAATGCGTGTTCGGCGTCGATGAACGCGGCGACACCGCCCGCCTTCTGCGCGTTGGCGACAACATGCAGTGCAAGCGTGGTCTTGCCGGAAGATTCCGGTCCGAAAATCTCCACGATACGGCCGCGCGGCAACCCGCCGATGCCGAGGGCCATGTCAAGCGCAAGTGAACCAGTGGGGATTACTTCAACATTCTGCTCCGGGCGATCACCCAGACGCATTGCCGAGCCTTTTCCGAAGCTCTTCTCCACCTGCGCAAGCGCAGTGTCCAATGCGGCTTTACGCCGGGGATCGATCTCGTGAGCCCCGGATTCCTGGGCGGCCCCGCCAGCTTTGGCGCCCGCCGCCTTGGCCGATTTTGTCTGCTGTGCCATGTGTTCTCCTTATCTTCACGATTTCAGCGACGATTTCCACGCTACGTGAACCACGCCGATGGTTCCACCTTGCACCGGCAATGTGGTCAAAGGTTGCAATGCCTTCTGCGCCAAGGCCTCAGGGCATCCCGTCACGGAATCGTGTCGTGCAGTTATCACTATACCGCATCATGCGAACAAATGTTCGAATACCACCCGCCGGGCAGCGCAAGCTGAATGCACGTCACCTGCCTTGCCGCCGACCGGCGGGCAGTGGCGGCGCGTTGTGGTCCTTCCCCCAACGCCTGGAATCAGGGATATCCATCTGGTCGCACAGCACATTCCACACGACGCGGGGCTCCTCCCCCGCGGCAAGTGCTTCGACCACCGTCATATCGCCCAGTTTGGGCAGCCGTTGATCCTTGGACAGGCTCCGACCATACACACGGCCGAACACCTCCTCCAACAGTTGCCAGAATTCACGTTCACGCACGCAGCAAGTCTCGCACAACCGGGCTACAAGCCCATCAACGACCGCCCGCTTTTGTACTTGCCTCCTCCAATTGCACACCTGCCTCCACGCATCCGCCTGTGCCAGGGAACATCCGCGCCGCCGAAACCGCACGCACAAAACGGGCGCCTCCCGCCGTAATCGGCAGGAAGCGCCCGCGTTTTCTAACAAACCGTCAACCGGCGATTCTTCGCCGACGCCCGGCTAACACCCATCGATCAGGCATGCACCGAATCGAGATAATCAGCCACCATACGCAACATCTGCGCGGTGCTCAAGCCGAGTGAAGCTGCAATCGAGCTGAGCAGCTCCGAACTCGCTTCCTTCTGGCCACGCTCCACCTCGGAAAGATAGCCGAGAGAGACGCCGGCCTTCTCGCTGACCTCGCGCAAGGTCTTATGGTCACGGGTGCGCAAATCGCGCAACACATGGCCAATGGCCTCACGCAGGGAGACATCCTTCAGCTGCGAGGTCTCCTCATGCTTGCGGATCGTGGCATGCGGCTTGGTGTGCTCGGCGTCTTCCTCCTGCCACATGCGAGACAGCGCCGACTGACGCTCGTCTTTCGCCTTCTTTGCGGCACGCGCACGCAGCACCTGCTGCTGCGCGAACATCACAGCACGACGCTGGGCCGGCGTCAAATCACGCATACGCGCCGCCTGCCCCGCACGAATCTGGGAATTCTGAACTGCCTTGGTTTCCGTCATCTGATTGATCTGGGTCATCGTTTCCATCTGCGCAACCCCTTTCGGCTTCGTGTCGTTTTTTCTACACCATGAACAACCGGGAGTGCGGCGAAATTATTCCTGTAGCCCAACTGTGAGCTGCCTCACATTGTTCAATACGTGCCATACCGCCTGTTCGCGCACCTGCCCGCGATCGCCGTGCAAATGCAGTTCCACCGCGGATTCGGTGCGCTCCCCATCCGTCAACACGGCCGGAAGGGAACAGCCGATATACACAAGGCCAGCGGGCTTGTCCCCGTCAGGCCCGGGACCGGCGACCCCGGTGGTGGACAGACCAATCACACGGCCCCCGTACTCCGGCTGATCATACAGGCGGGCGGTCGCAGCGGCCATCTGACGGGCGACCTCAGGATGCACCGCACCTTCACGAGCCAACAACGAGGCATCGACGCCGAGAATCTTCGCCTTCGCGCGGATGTCATAGGTGACTGCAGACCCGAGGAATACCTCGGACGCGCCCGGAATACGTACGAACGCGTCCGCAAGCAGACCGCCCGTCAGCGATTCGGAGGCAGCAATCTTCACGCCGTGGCGCTTGCAATACTCCAGCACCTGCACGGCGAGCCCGTCACGCTGCGCCAAACCATACCCCGTGACCGGCATTCAGTGCTCCGTGGCCTGCGCGGCACCCCGACGCGCCTTGACGACGCGGTACACGTACAGCGCCCCTGAATACAGACACAGGAACAGCGCCACGTAGATCAGGAAGTTCGTGATGAAAGTGTAGACATTCAGCGCGGTGGCATTCGTGATGAACGTGTACGCCGGAACCAGCAGCATGCCCAAGCCAATGCACTGGCACAGTGTCTTGTACTTGCCTGCCTTGTCCGCCGCGATCACCTTGCCGCCGGTGTCGATGACGAAGAAGCGCATCACGGTGATACCGATTTCACGGATGAGGAACAGGATGGTCACCCACCAGAAGACCTCCCCGAATGCGGAGGCAACAATCAGTGTTGAGCAGGTGAGCAGCTTGTCGGCGATCGGGTCCATGAGTTTACCCAGCTCGGTGACCTGGTTGTATTTTCTGGCCATCCACCCGTCGAGCTTGTCAGTCGAAGCGGCGATGATGAACAGAATCGCGGCCGTCCACCGCAGGCCGTGGCTATGTGAACCCCACGGGCCGGCGGCGATATCGATGCCGAGAAAGACCAGCACCAACACGATTCGCGTATAAGTGACTATGTTCGGAGGGCTGTTCCAGCCGTCCAGAAGCGATACCTTGTGTTCTTGTTCAGTCTGCATACCGTTCACCTTACCTCTACTGCACTACCGGACGATGACAACAAGCTGTTAATTCACTGACGGCTTGGCGCGTCCGGCCAGGGTATCCGTGCCCGTGCCTGAAGTGTCTGCGCGATGTCGAAGACACCTCTATGGCGCCACCGGCATCGCACAAATCCCGCCGCCGTGTCTTCAAATCCTCTCCGGCGATTACGCCTCGCCATCCGCCTCGCCATCGGAGCCTACGCCCGAGACAATCGAATCGGTTTTGCCTTCAATGAACGCGAGTACCTGCGGCAAATCCTGCGGCTGGACCAACACTTCCCTGGCCTTGGACCCCTCGGACGGACCGACAACCCCACGCGATTCAAGCAAATCCATCAGACGCCCGGCCTTGGCGAAGCCGACACGCAGCTTGCGCTGGAGCATGGACGTCGAACCGAACTGGGTGGTGACCACCAGCTGGGCAGCTTGCAGAAGCACATCCATATCGTCACCGATGTCTTCGGTCGGGTCGACTGTATGCTTGTCCGCCTCCTTGGCCATCTGCTCGATGTCCTCGCGATAATGCGGTTTGCGTTGGGTGCGTACGAATTCGACCGCTTTGCGAATCTCGGATTCCCCGACCCACGAGCCTTGCACACGAATGGGACGCGCCTGTCCCATCGGCAGGAACAGCGCATCGCCTTGTCCGATTAGGGTCTCGGCGCCTGTCGTATCGAGGATCACGCGCGAATCCGTCGCCGACGAGGTCGCGAATGCCAAGCGAGACGGGATATTCGCCTTAATCAGGCCGGTAACCACATCGACCGACGGACGCTGGGTGGCGAGCACCAGATGCACGCCGGCGGCGCGAGCCAGCTGGGTGATGCGCTGGATCGAGCTTTCGACATCGTTCTTCGCGACCATCATGAGGTCGGCCATCTCGTCGACAACCACCAGCAGGTACGGGTATGGGGCAACCTTGCGTTTCGAGCCGGCCGGTGCATGCACTTTGCCTTCCATCACGGCCTTGTTGAAGTCCTTCATGTTGCGGAAGCCGAAGAACTGGAGGTCGTCGTAGCGGGCGTCCATCTCCTTGACCACCCATTCCAGCGCCTGAGCGGCATGCTTCGGATCCGTGATGATCGGCGTGAGCAAATGCGGGATGCCGGCATATGCGGACAATTCGACGCGCTTGGGGTCGACGAGAATCAAGCGCACCTGCTCCGGCGTGGCGCGCATGATAATCGACATGAGCATCGAGTTGATAAAGCTGGACTTACCTGAACCGGTCGCGCCGGCGACCAGCAGATGCGGCATTTTCGTCAGGTCGGCGGTGACGAAATGGCCTTCGACATCCTTACCGACGCCGGCGAGCATCGGGTTCGGGTCGTTACGTGCCTTGTCCGAACGAAGCACGTCGCCCAAATGCACGATTTCGCGATCAATATTCGGAATCTCGATGCCGATCGCCGATTTGCCGGGGATCGGCGAAAGGATACGCACGTCGGAACTGGCCACCGCATAGGCGATATTGCGCTGGAGATTGGTGACCTTCTCGACCTTGACACCCGGTCCGAGCTCGACCTCGTACTGGGTGACGGACGGACCGCGCAGGAAGCCGACGACTTTCGCGTCGACCTTGAATTGCTGGAACGTGTCGGTCAGCGCGCGGATGACATTGTCGTTCGCCGGAGTGCGCATCGCATGAGGCTTGCCTTTGACGAGCATGCCGAGATCTGGCAGCTGATAGGGCCGGCTCTCGTCGGGCTCGGCGGGCGTCTGGCCACCCGTCTGCCCGGCGCCCTCGTCAGTCTGTCCTTCGGACGTCCCGTATGCCCCGGTTCCTTCCGGATCGGTGGCACCAGCGGTTTGTGTGCCGTCGCCTCGCGCATCGCTCTGCGCGATAGCGGCCCACGGGTCATTCCCCACCGACACACGCGAGGTGGGCACGATGGCCGGAGCTACCGGCATCTGGGCATGGTCGTCGACCGCTTGTGAGATGCCGGTGCCGTCCGGAGCCATCGGGGAGACGCCCGAAGACACCGTGCGCGGGGCGCCCAAACGGGTTTCAGCCGCCTCACCATGCTGTTTGGCCGCATGGGAGAAGGCCTCGTCACCAGCGTATTCGTCAAGACGATCGTCGCTGTCCGGCTTGGGTTTGCGACGGAACAGCCTGGCGAAGAATCCCGGCTTGTGCTCCGGCTGCGCCTCAGCGTCATCATCGGAACCGTCATGGGCGGGCACGCCTTCGGCCATCTGCATGACGCCATCGCCGACCCGAACTTCGTTCGGATACTGCTCGTCATCGTCCTCATCCTGATCGTCGTCACGATCCGCGCCGCCGCCAAGACGATCAGCCAACGCGTGGAAGCAGTCGGGAAGATCCTGGACGTGGGTACGTGTAATCAACAGCAGCGAGAACAGGGCGACAATCACGAATACGATGACCGCGAACACCTTCGACAGCCCCCATGCGAGCGGCGATCCCAGCAGGAAGCCGAACACACCGCCTGCATTCTCGAGGACCGACAGATCGAAACCGTGGGTGTCGGACGCCACGACGGCATCGATGATCGAGCAAATCGACCACAGCAGCAACACCCAGCCCGTCACCACACGCGGATTGTCGGAATCCTTGCCGGCATTGCGCATCAGACGGAACGCCACAATCGCGAGGAACACAGGAAGTACAACGCTCATCACACCGAATGTGCCGGCGGCGAGCGTATGCAGGAAACGTCCCAAGGCCCCGTTGACCCGGAACCATTCGGAAGCGCAGAACAGCACCGAAAGAACCACCATCACAAAGCACAGGCCGTCACGCCGGTACATCGGGTCATACTCGCCGACGCCGGCGAGCGCCCTGACCGCAGCACCGAAACCGCGCGGAATGGCGAGCAGCAGCTTCTTCCACAGCGGCTCCTCACCGACGAGACGCTCGTCGTCAGATAATACGCGGGTGCGTGCCGTATCTTCCGTACCGGTACGTTTCGATGACCCGCTCGACCTGCGGCGGGTTGATGTCTTGTGCTCCTGTGAAGAGGATGAGGATGTGGTTCGTGCCATAGCGACTCTGATTCTAGCGTCCGGCGGTCACATCGTTGAAACGGGACAGCTTCGGCCTCTTACGCCTGGATGTCACCGAGATGGTGCTGGACGTATTCGTCGGCATGCGCGTCAATCGCGTCATACTCCCCCGCGTCCGCGTGATCGATAATCGCCATCGCGTTATCCAGCAGCTGAGGGTTCAGTGCCTCAAGCCAATGGATGCGCGGGTCGCGGCCGAACCATCCCATCTGTTTGCGGGCGAGCCTGCGTGTTTTCTGCGCGATATCGAAGAACGCGTCATCCTCGTCCCAGATGCCGTCCAGATAGTCGATAATCTGCTGGTAGCCCAGCGCCCGCCCGGCGGTGAAGCCCAGATGCGGGCGCAAGCGGCGTACTTCGTCCACGAATCCATGTTCACGCATCGACTGGGTGCGTTGCATGATCCGGTCGTCAAGCTCGCGCCGCGGCAAATCAAGCCCGATCTGCACGCTGGGAATCACGTAACGGTAGCGGGGCAAGCTCGCCGAATACGGGCGTCCGGTTACTTCGATGACTTCAAGCGCGCGGACGGTCCGCCGCGGGTTATGCGGGTCCATACGAGCCGCGGCCTCGGGATCCTTGGCCTTGAGCTCTTGGAACAGCGCGGCGGCGCCTTCCTCGCGCTCCCGCTGTTCCAAACGCTTGCGCACCTCGGGATCGGTGCCGGGGAAGGAGATGTCGTCAATCGCTGCACGTGCGTACAGGCCTGAACCGCCGACCAGAATCGGCCTGATGCCTTGCGATTGCAGATCGTTGATGCACTCGCGGGCAAGCGTCTGGAACCGGGCGACACTCATCGTGTCATCCGGGTCGACGATGTCAAGCAGATGATGCGGGACCTCGGCTTGTTCCTCAGGGGTAGGTTTCGCCGTGCCGATATCCATGCCCCGGTACATCTGGTAGGCGTCCGCGTTCACGATTTCCGCGCGCTCGCCGCGTTCCGCGAGGGCTTTCGCTATGGCGATGCCCAATCCGGTCTTGCCTGACGCCGTCGGGCCGACAATCGAAACGACACGCGGGGCCGAAGCCCCTGCGGATACAGTTGGCGACTGCTCGCAGCGGTCCGACAACCCGGAATCCTTCAGTTCTTCCAACGGTTCACTCTCGCCGTCCGCCTGCAGCATATACGCCTCCATGTCTGTCGTTTCTCTCCACCACTGTACTCAACCCACCCAGACGCCGTGGGACGCCCGGCACCGGTGTTCAGCCGCGACGGACCCGATAGGTTTGTCCCGCCTGCGGATCGGGGTCGGCAATCAGATTATGCTCACCGGCGTGGGTGACGGTCGCCGTCACAAAATCACCGACCTGCGGCTGCGGGCAGCCTTCAGGCACGCCGATATGCACTAACGCCCCGGTCCGCTCACGGCCGGTGACCCGATGCGTCTCATCGTCCTTCTTGCCATGGGTCCCGGTGACCATGACCTCCACATCTCGCCCTTCGAACTTGTCAAGCTCCTCTTGCGTGATCCGTTGCTGAAGAGCGAGCAGACGGTCGAAGCGCTCCTGGACAACCTGCTTGGGAATCTGTTCCATCGCGGCGGCCGGGGTGCCCGGGCGAGGCGAATATTCGAAAGTGAAGGCGGTCGAGAACCGCGCCTGTTCGACCACGTCGAGCGTGCGCTGAAAATCCTCCTCGGTCTCCCCGGGGAATCCGACGATGATGTCGGTGGAGATACGGGCGTCAGGCATCGCCTCCCTTACTTTGGACAGGATGGTCAAGAACCGTTCCGTACGGTACGAACGCCGCATGGCGCGCAGTACACGATCGGAGCCCGATTGCAACGGCATGTGCAGCTGGTGCATGACGTTCGGCGTCTGGGCCATCGCGTCGATGACATCGTCGGTGAATGCGGCGGGGTGCGGCGAGGTGAACCGAACGCGCTCCAGCCCCTCGACCTGTCCGCAGGCACGCAACAGCTTGGAAAACGCATACCGGTCCCCCATCCCGTAGCCGTACGAGTTGACGTTCTGCCCCAACAGTGTCACCTCTTTGGCGCCGTTGGCCACGCACTCGCGCACCTCGGCGAGCACATCGCCCGGGCGCCGGTCATGCTCGCGGCCGCGGGTGGTCGGCACGATGCAGAAGGTGCACGTGTTGTTGCACCCCACCGAAATCGACACCCACGAGGAGATACGCGAGGAACGGGCAGCCGGCAACTGGCTCGGGAAATAAGTCAGGTCGTTGGCGACATCGATCTGCGGCTCGCCGGTCGCGCGCGCTTGGTCAAGCAGACGCGGAAGTGAGGCAATGCTTTTCGTACCGAACACCGCATCGACCCACGGGGTCCGTTTGGCGATGCGCTCGCGGTCCAGCTGGGCCATGCACCCGCCGATTGCGATCTGCACGCGCGGATTCGCATGCTTGTAGCGCGCCCAGCGTCCGATGGTGCCGTACATGCGTTCGGCGGCGTTCTCCCGCACCGCGCAGGTGTTCATGACCACAAGATCGAAATCATGCCGCGCGATCTGGCGTTCACTCGCCGGCACATACCCGTCCTGCTCCAGCACGCCTGCGATACGCTCGGAATCGTGCACATTCATCTGACAGCCGAGCGTATGAATATAGAACACACCCTTGCCGCGGCCGTCCGGCCGAACATTCCCCGACTGCCCGGCAGCCGGTCTCGAGGCGCGCTCCGCCTCGGTCATCATCGCTTCATCCATAACCGCCGATTGTATCGTCCGGTCGGCACACCGCCGGCGTGCCCGAACACCCGGCATGTCGCCGTGGAATCCGACACATCCGGGGACCTCACGCTATCATGGTCAATCGTGATACTTGACCGACATAACCGCATCAATATTGGAGAGATGAAAGCGCGGCTGGGCGATTTGAAACTCGGCGAACAGTTTCCCGCGGAGGAGATTACCGAATTCATCGACCTCATGCAGGTATATGAAGGCGCGATGTACGAAATCAGCACCAAGCTGGAAATCCTTGACAGCGAATTCCAAGTGCGATTCGCCCACAATCCGATCCATCATATGGAACGGCGATTGAAATCGGTGGATTCCATCCTCGGCAAATTGCAACGCAAATCACTGCCAATCAACACCCGGTCAATCAAAGACAACCTGTTCGATGTCGCCGGTATCCGCGTGATTTGCAACTACCGCGATGACGTGTACTCGGTTTCGAACTACCTGTCGGCGCAATCGGATATCCAGGTGCTGCGCGTCAAGGATTACATCAAGAACCCCAAGCAGAATGGCTATCGCAGTCTCCACGTGATTTACGCCGTGCCGGTATTCCTGTCCTCCGGGGCACATTACACGCCGGTCGAAGTGCAGTTCCGCACCATCGCGATGGATTACTGGGCGAGCCTTGAACACCAGTTGCGTTATAAATCCGATCTGCCCGACGCCAAACTCGCCGAACATTCGCAAACCCTGCTCGATTGCGCGCGTAGTCTGCAGAACATCGAAGCGCAAATGCAGGGCATTCACCGCGATATCACCGGAGCCCCACGTGTTGAGGAGGCTCCGCAGGCCTGACCTCTCGCGTCTTGCGCAGAATCCCGAAACATCTGGTGCACCCCGCTTGCCGACAAGGCGCACCAGATGTTCTTTCCCGGCGCAGAATGTCAATACCATCGTGGGGGCGCCGGACCCCTGGGCCTCAAGGCCTTGAGACCCCAAATATCCTAGAATCCCAGCGCAGGTCTGGTCAGTCCTTGTTCAAAGAAGCGGAATTCATGCTCCGACGAAACGAGCGCCGCATGCATCATATGCTCATATTCGTCAATCGATGCTTCGGCGGCCAGCCGGTCGCAGATCTGCACCTCGCGCAGCGTGCTCTCGGTGAATTCCGGGTCGGAGTACATGCGGATCCACTCGCCGAAGGGATGCGTGTCGACATCAATATGCTTGTTGCGCACCTGCTCGCGCATTTCCTTGCCCATCGCGGCGTACAGCCAGAAACACGGCATGACCACGGCGGCGAGCCGCGCATACGAACCGCTGTCAGCGACCCGATGCTCGTGTCCGATATAGGCTGCCGTCACTTCGGAACGGGAAACCGGCGACGGGTCGAATCCGTGCTTGACGAACCAGTCGTGGTGGAACATCACTTCAGAATCCACGCCACCGGACGCCGCCTGCGCGAAGAACACCCGCTCGTCCAGCCGGTCGGCGCGCGAGGAGGCAAGGGCGAGCAGCGATGTGTAATCCGTCAGATAGATATCGTCCTGATGCAGGTAGAACGCGAAGTCCTCCAATGACAGCGTGGCGTCCACCATGCTGGTGATGAAGCGCATGCCGTGAATCCGCTCGCGGATCGGCCGCACGCGGTTCCAATAGTCGGCGCTGAACCGCATACCGGTTGGCGCATGCCTCCACGTGAAATCGACAGGACCATGCCCTTTGCCGACATGCAGCCGGTCGGCGGCGGCAATCGCCCCGTTCATCCATGTCTTCGCGCGGCGAGCCGCCTGCTCCCACGTGTCGCATTGCGGGCGCAGCGCGGCGAGCGTGCTCGACAGGGTGTCCCCCGTACCGTGGACGTTGTGGGTGCGCACCGCACGGCCTTCGATACGCGTGGTGCGCACCTCGCCCTGCCCGTCGGACGGTTCGGCGAGGATGTCAGTGCTTGACGCGCCACCGGCGAGCGCGAGCGCACCGCCTTTGGCGTATACGGCGACGCCATAGCGCTTGCATACCTCGTGTGCCATGGATTCCAGCGTGTCGATATCCGCGGCCGGCTGGTCGGCGTCGGCGAGTGCGGCGAGTTCCGGCACATTCGGCGTGATGATGTCGGCCATGGGGATGATGTTGCGCAGGACCTGTTCGGCTTGCGGGGTGAGCAGGGCGTCACCGGATTTCGCGTACATGACCGGGTCGAGGACGACTACCGGTTTGGCGATGCCCTCGTCACAGTAATGCTGCTCCAATGCGGTCAGCCACCCTTTGACCGCTTCGACGAGTTCGGGGGTACCGAGCATACCGATTTTCATCGAGTCGATGATTGCGTCGTCGCTGACCGCATTGAGCTGTGTGACAAGGAAGTCCGGCTCCATGTTCACGATGCTGGTCACGCCCTGAGTGTTCTGTGCGAGGACGCTGGTCATGGCCGCATACCCGAACACTCCTTGTGCGGTGAACGCTTTCATGTCCGCCATAGTTCCGGCGCCGCCGATCGGGTCTGAGCCTTCGATGGACAGGACTCTCAGCCGGGATGGCGCGTCTGCTGCACACTCCCCCGCGGCCTCCAATTGCGCGAGCACCGCCATGGCACCGCTGGCATGTGGGGTTTCATTTGATTGCTGGTATTGTGGCTCACTCATGCCGGACATCCCTTCGCTAGTGCTGACTAGATCAGGTTCAACGGGTGTGTTCTCAGCCTGTCGGCACCCCGTGTCACCGGCAATCCACCATAGCCGACCCCACGGTCAATGCCGCCCTGCACACGTCCGCTCGGTTCGGATATGCTGGAATCATGCAAGAGAATGAGAAACGGCACCGTATCGTCGGCAGCTCGTTGTTGCTGCTGACATCCCTGATCTGGGGATTCGCCTTCGTCAGCCAAGTGCAGGGCATGCAATCGGTTTCCCCGATGTTCTTCAATGCGATCCGATTCACCTTGGGCGCTGTGTCGCTGGTGCCCGTGCTTGTCGTGATGTCAAGGATTCAGGCGGGGCGCGCGGCAACGCGGCAGTCCCCGAACGCCAGCCGCGGCACACTTGCGGTATGGTCTGCGGTGTGCGGGCTGATTTTGTGGGCCGGCGCCACCTCGCAGCAATACGGGGTCCAATTGAGCATGTCCGCCGGGCATTCCGGATTCGTGACCGCCTTGTATATCGTGCTGGTTCCTGTGCTAGGTTTCCTGTTCCTGCATCGGCGGATCCACATGCTCACCGTACTGGCGATTATTGTGTCGATAGTCGGGTTCTATCTGCTGTGCGTCACCGACTCCATCCGCACCATCAGTGTGGGCGATCTGGTGCTGCTGGCGAGCGCGGTGTTGTATGCCACGCATATTCTCGTCATTGATCGGGTGGGCGGCAGGCTCAATCCGATTGCATTGTCGCTTGGCCAGTATCTGGTGGTATCGCTGCTCAGCTGGGTGTCGACATTGGTGTTGCACCAGGTGGATTGGCAAGGTGCGTTGGCCTGTGCGGGCGCGCTCGCGTACGCGGGCATCATGTCGGTGGGCGTCGCGTATACGCTCCAGGTGGTTGGGCAACGGGTTGTCCCGCCTTCGCAGGCGTCGATGATTATGTCGTTGGAATCGTTCTTCTCAGCTGTCGGCGGAGCGCTGATTTTGCATGAGACGATGTCGGGACGCGGATATGTGGGCTGTGCCATGATTTTCCTCGGCACGATTCTCGCCCAGATTGATCCGGAACATCTGATCAGACGATTTTCTCCAGATGATTCCCAGCAAAAGACCATAGAATAATCGCAAGAAAGGAGCAATCATGACCTACGATCAGCAGCCCCAGAATCCTTCACCTCAACACATCCAATACCAGGCCGACGGACAGGGGCAGCCGCAGTATGGCCAGCCGACCGCGCAGCCACAGGCCGTCTACTATCAGTCCCCTGCCGGCGCCGGCGCGAGCGCAGGATATGCAGCCCCAGCTTCGGCCATTCCCGCCCAGGTCGCGTCAGTCACCGAACATGCGGAACGGACCTCAATGATCCGTGCCTACGCCGAAATGACTGCCGGTCTCGCGGTAACAGCCGTGGTGGCGGTGCTCACCCAGACCTTTGGACTGCTCAACAGCTTCCTGGCGGCCACCGGCAGTCTAGGATGGATTGGTCTGATGCTCGTGCAGATTGTCATGGCCATCGCCATTGGCAATCGTGCGATGAATCTCAAGGCGGGGGCCGCACGCGTGCTGTTCTACCTGTATGCCGCGTTGATGGGCTTCACGTTGAGCTCGATTTTCATGATTTACGACATTGGCTCGATTGGAACGGTTCTTGCGCTGTGCACCGGGTTCTTCTTCGTGCTGACCATGCTGTCGCTGACCATGCGTTCCAGTCTGTTGAAAGCCGGTCCCATTCTTCTGGCAGCGCTCATCACTTTGATTGTCGGCGAATTCTTCATCATGCTCGTCGCTCCGGGTTCGACCGGAATCATGGTGATTTCCGCGATCGGCGTGCTCATCTTCGCCGGGCTGACCATGTACGATGCGCAGAAAACCCGTGTCCTGTTCGCGCAGTATGCCGGACAGCCTGAAGCAATCAAGAGCCTGTCAATCGTATGCGCGTTGAATCTGTATCTTGATTTCGTGAATATGTTCCTGTATCTGCTGCGTCTGTTCGGCAGCCGCGACTAAGGATTGCCGTGCTGTGCGGTGCATACGTCGCACAGCACGTGTGATGATCGCATTCGGGCCCGGTCCCCTCATCAGGGACCGGGCCCGAATCATAGTCACGTGTGCATGCGTCAGCGCGTCGAGACGAAGGTCGGGAACACCTCGTCGATCACCGCCGCCCCTTTCTCCTGAGCGGACTGCGCATAATCGAAACGCAACGTGAGAATCGATTGCTGGGTGACGATCTCCTTCACGTATGTGATGGTGCCGTTCTCCGCATAACTGCACACCATGATGTCGCCGGACAGCAGATGGTAGGACACGCTGTGGCCGGAAGCGCAGGCGGAGTATTCGCTCGAAACCGTAGCACCAGTCGTATTCGATGCGCCGGAGACCTTGATGGTCATGCCGATTGAATCGTCGGTGAAGGTTCGTGTCGCGCCGTTATCGGTTTCCTCATGCCAGACGTAGCCGTCGGGGATGGACACCCGGTACCCCATCGCATCATTCGTGTACACGCCCGCCGGAGACGGTGTGGCGGCTGCGGATGGCGATGACGACGAAGCCGATGACGATGCCGATGCCCCAGCCGACGAGGATGCAGGCGCTGAGGCGCTAGCCGTAGCGCTCGCCGTTGGTTGGGTCGCCGATGTGCCATGATGGCGTGTCAGCGCGAACACGATACCCGCGCACACCAACAGCGCGACAACGACCACGATGATAATCGCGGTGCGCGCCGAGGTCGCGGTTTTGCCTGCTGCTGGCGATTCCGCCGAACGTGCGGCCTTGACACGGCTGCTTGCCGCATTCCGGTTTGTCTGCGGTGCTTCGCCGTTGGGCCGGTAGGCGGGCTGATTCGCGTCGGCGGGGATGGCGACGGTCGCTTCATTGCCGCCGGTGGGCTCCTCGGCGACAGGAAGCTGCCCGGTGGTGTCGGCTTCGTCAGATGGCAACGGCTCTTCCGCGCGCGCCTCTCCCTCGCCGGATTGCTCGAATGCAAACGGGAACTCATTCGTGGACTCGTAGATCGCCGCGGTGTGTTCCGTCATTTCAGCCGGTGGGATATTGTACGGCAACGGGCCGGTTTCCGTACCGATGGCATCGCGATCGATGACCTGGGTCGGTTCGTCGCTGCCAGACTCCTGTGCGTCGGGCGCCTGTGTGTCGGAGTATGGGACATCAGACGACGCATCGAATGACGGTGCATCGGATGGGGTTTCAACCCGCTCATCCGATGTCAGGTCATCATCCGGTTGCGCGGGTTGCGCGGCTGACACCTGTTCGATTGACGGGTGTTGCGCCGAAACGGGCGAAGAGGATTCCTCATCGTCTGGCGTATGACCGCTGGACGGGGAGATCTCCTTCCAATCCTGCGCGGTTTGCGCGGTTTCTATGGTTGCTGCGGCTTGCGGTTGGGGTTGTTCAGTCGTCCTGGAAGCCTTCGAGCTTTCCACCGCTTCCGGCTGCTCCGGTTGTTCCGTAATTTCCGGTTGTTCCGTGGCTTGCGATTGCTCCAAGACTTCCGCGGTGTCGGAGTTTCCCGCAAGGTCCGGGGTCTGTACGGTTTGTGGCTTTGTGCCCGCCTCACTCTGTGCAGTCGGCTCCTCCCCGCCTTCCGTATTGTCATCGTTCAAGTCCTGAACGGTATTCGGGGTATCACCCGTGCCGGGTATGTCGTTGCCGCCGGAAGCATCGGCTTCATCGGTGTGATTGGTGTGCTCGGCATCTGATACATCGTCGGCCGCGTTGTCAGCCTCGTCTGGGAATTGCGCAACCGGCTGACGGTCGGATTGCTGTTGCGACGACGTTGCGGATTGCCCTTCGGCATTGTCGGTGTTCAGACTCCAGATTCCTTCCGGCAGCGACGGGATTCCCCACGTGTCCGACGCCCAATCGAGCGCGAAATGGTAGTCCTTCTTCGCGGTTTCGGTCTGTGCAGGCTCCGCAGCCGACGTATCGGCTTCCCCTAAGACGGACAACCCCTGCCCCGCGCGGTCTGACGATTGGCCATTTTCGCGTGCATCCCCTTGAGCGTTCCCCGAAGCGACGTCCGAATGCACTCCATCAACTGTTCCGATTGCACTCTGTGCAGCACCCGGACGCGTTTTGGCGTGTGGAATGACCGAATGGGCGGACGCGGCGAGCGCGGCGAGATCAGCCGACCCGTTGATGGCTGCCATCTGCGCCTGCTGGATGTATTCGCGCCGCGAAATCGGGCGCGTAGGTTGTTCCTGGGCGTCATACGACGACGCAGGCCGCATGCGGCGCGGAATCGCCTGCGTCGGTGTGTCGGATCCACGAGGGTCCGGACCTTCGAGCGTACCACCGCAATTCATGCAGATATCCCCGTCGTAAAAGACCTCAGAACCGCAATGCGGGCAATATCGTATGACGCTCATCTGCTCAATGTCCCTCCGCAACCATCATCGTCAATCGCTTCCAACCCTAGCCCATGCCGTGCCTTTGGACGCCACGGAATCTGAAGTCGGCACAGATTCGCCGCACACCGCCGCGGGCGACCTGGCGAAAGCGGGATTCGGGGGCTCAGCCGCGCATACGGTATTGCTTCCAGATATCAGCCAAGCTGGTGCCGTCACTGCGTTTCCACACGTTGAGCCCTTGGCTGCCGCCGCCTACCGCGCGGGCGGCCGCGGTCGGCGTGGTGTACTCCGTGCCGTTTTCCAGACGCATTGTGCCTTGCGGTGTGATTTCCGCTTTCCACAGTTCGCCTTTGCGTGGCCGTTTCCATTCCAGCTGTTCGCCTGCGGTCAGCAGCCCGGCGCGCAATACCGCGGCGATGGTTACCCGGCGTGAAGTCCTCACTCGTGCCGCGTCAGGTTCATCGGCCACATGCTGATCGGGCTGTGTGGACGCCGGCAGGATTTCCTGATGGTCATACGGAATCCCCCAGTACTGGGCGATGAGCTCGACTGTCTCCTGCTGCCGACCGGCAAGCGTCTGCGGCGTGCAGGTGACGATGTCTTCCAGTTGGCGGGTCAGTGGGAAACGTTTGGACGCGCTCATGGTGAGCATCCGGTCGCGGCGTTCGCGGAAGGATGTCACATGTTCCAATTTCGTGTTGTTCGTTTGGCTCAGCGCCATATTGCCCAGCCGGTCCGACCAGTACTCCAAGTCGGCTTGGGTCCATCCGTCCTCCAACTGATCTTTGCCCGTCGGCTCGGGCATGATCCGCACGGCTTGCAGGCTGCGCGGGCGGACGATGGCGAAACCGTTGCTCTGCTCGTTCGCACGGATAAGCAGCAGGCGCGGCAACGATGGGTCGTTGGGCATTTCTCCGCGCAAGCGGATCAGCGCGCGGCGGGCAGAAGACTGGTCGATGGTCAGGCCAGGCACGGCGGTCGGCGCCATGCCTTTGTCCAGATCGCGGACAGTTGTCGCGGCACGGCGACGACGGTCGAGTGATGTGGCCCGATTGAGGCAGTCCACTCCCCAGGCGCGTTCGGTCGCCCGCAGGATCTGCAGCAGACGGTCCACGTCGTGCAGTTCGAGCGCGGTCTCGTTGTCGGCACCGCCACGAGGCTTCGCATGTGCTGACGATGAGCGGAACACGACGGCGTCACTGTCTCCCAGATTGCGAATGGAATGAACCAATGCCCACATCACGATTGGTTTCCAGTCATCATCCGGATAATCACGCAACGCGACAATCGCCGCAATGACATCCGCGGGCAGTAGCGTATCCGTCGGCCGTTCCAGCACACGCCATGCGCGCACGTACGGCGACAGGATGTCATCGATAAAATCGGGAACCGACGTGTTACCTTTGTCCCCGCCGTTGATGCATGGGTCAAGCACGTCTTGCAGGAACTGGTCGATCAGGCGTGAGCATTCCACTTTCCGGGAGACAATCAGATGGAGATCCCTGAAGAAACTCTCGCAGGATACTGGGTCGTCTCCGAGCGGATCCATAATGTCGTCCCAACGCGCGGCGTACAAATCGCGTCGTGGCTCGTCAATCGCGGCGACGGCCTTCGCTTTGAACACGTCGGACACCGTCAACGGCATGCCGCGCATGTTCATCACGTCGAATACGCGATGGGCGCCTTGCAAATCATCCGTGGAGACGATGACCAGCGTCACCATGTTGACCATGTAAGAGGCCAGCGTTCGCCGCTCTTCAGGTTTCATACCGGCTAACGCGTCATAGGCGGCTTGCGCGTTGTCGTGGATGTTGCGCTGCGCGTTCGTTTCCATATCCATATCGCGCAGGTCGAACAGGGATTCGAGATTGCCTTCCTGCACGTAGGATGCGAAGAATGAGGCGTCCCGTTCGCGCAGTGTGAGTCTGGGGGCGGTGTCGATATGCCGTAGCCGGTCGCCCGGATCGATGATGAGATTCGTCAGATCGCGTGAAAGAGCCGGGTCGTCTTCGAGTTCGCGCATGGCGGCGATGATGATGGTCAGGGAGACCAGGCGCTGCTGGCCGTCGATTACCTCGTATGCGTTGCCCTCGTCGTGGACGAGGATGAGCGAACCGAGGAAGTACGGGGTGTTCGGGGTCTGGGATGCTGAACGGATATCGTCGAGCAGCTGAAGCACGTTGCCCGGACGCCAGGAATATGCCCGTTGGAATGATGGGATGGACAGACGATAATCCGATGTGAATACTCTGCCCAGCGGCTCTTCCGACGCGCTGATTGCCATGGTGCCTCCCCTTGCCGCGCTTGTGCGGCGTTGTCTCTTGTTGCGATTCTACGCCATCCCTCAGGTGGCGGAAAACCTGTGAAAGCGCGACGGGCCGCGGCCAGCCGCCATGAGGCGGCAAGGTCGCGGCCCGTCTGGAATCCGTGCGACTCAGGCCCGCTTGCCGGCCATGAGGTTACGCAACACGTATTGCAGGATGCCGCCGTTGCGGTAGTAATCCGCTTCACCGGGAGTGTCGATGCGTACGGTCGCATCGAACTCAATCTTGGTGCCGTCGCCCTTGGTGGCGGTCACGTGGACGGTGTGTGGGATTTCACCGGTGTTGAGCTGGTCGATGCCTTCGATGTCGAAGGTTTCTGTGCCGTTCAAGCCCAGTGATTCCGCGGATTCGCCTTCAGGGAACTGCAGTGGAAGCACACCCATGCCGATCAGGTTGGAGCGGTGGATGCGCTCGAAGCTGCGGGTGATGACCGCACGTACACCGAGCATGACCGTGCCCTTGGCAGCCCAGTCGCGGGACGAACCGGTGCCGTATTCCTTGCCGGCGAGCACGACGAGCGGCACGCCCGCCTTGCGGTAGTCGAGCGAGGCGTCGAAGATTGTGGACGGCTTGCCGGTCAGGAAATCATACGTGTATCCGCCAGGGGTGACTTCTTCGCCAACGGAAGCGAGCAGCTGGTTGCGCAGGCGGATGTTGCCGAAGGTGCCGCGCACCATGACCTCATGATTGCCGCGGCGGGAACCGTAGGAGTTGAAGTTCTTCGGTTCGACGCCGTGCTCGACCAGGTATTTGCCTGCCGGGCTGGACGCCTTGAACGCACCTGCCGGGGAGATGTGGTCGGTGGTCACCGAGTCGCCGAGCAACGCCAGCACGCGAGCGCCGTGGATATCCTCGACCGGGGCAGGCGTGGCGCCCATGCCGTCGAAGAAGGTCTGCCGACGCACATAGGTGGAATCAGGATCCCAGGAGAACAGTTCGCCCTTCGGCACGTCGAGGCCCTGCCAGCGGGAATCGCCATCGAAGACGCTCGCATAATCCTTGACGAACATCTCACGGGAGACGGTCTCGTCGACCACGCGCTGGACGTCCTCGTTGCTCGGCCAGATGTCACGAAGGAACACGTCGTTGCCGTCCGCGTCCTGGCCCAGCGGCTGGGTTTCGAAGTCGAAGTCCATGGTGCCGGCGAGCGCGTAGGCGATCACCAGCGGCGGGGAGGCAAGGTAGTTCATCTTGACGTCCGGGCTGATGCGGCCTTCAAAGTTGCGGTTGCCGGACAGCACGGCGGTGACGGTCAGGTCGTTGTCGTTGATGGCCTTGGAGATTTCGGGCAGCAGAGGGCCGGAGTTGCCGATGCAGGTGGCGCAACCGAAGCCGACGAGCTGATAGCCCAGAGCGTCGAGGTCGTCCTGGAGACCGGCTTTCTTGAGGTAATCGGCCACGACTTGGGAGCCTGGGGCGAGGGAGGTCTTGACCCACGGCTTGGGCTTGAGGCCTTTGGCGTGGGCATTGCGCGCGATCAGGCCGGCGGCGATCATGACCGACGGGTTCGATGTGTTGGTGCAGCTGGTGATGGAGGCGATGGCGACATCGCCGTTCTTCACGTCGAAATCGCCACGGAAGTCGGTGCTCACCGGGATCGGCTGCTGCGCGGTCTTGTCGGTTTCATACGCGGGCAGCGTGTCTTCGAAGGTCTGCTTCGCGGTGGCGAGGGTGATGCGGTCTTGCGGGCGCTTCGGGCCGGCGATGCTCGGTACGACAGTACCCAGGTCGAGCTCCATGTACTCCGAGTACTGCGGCTCGACATACTGCGGATCCTTGGTGTCGCCCCACAGGCGGTTCGCCTTCGCGTAGGCTTTGACGAGTTCGACCTGTTCCTCGCTGCGGCCAGTCAAACGCAGATAGTCAAGCGTCACGTCATCGATCGGGAAGATACCGCAGGTGGAGCCGAATTCGGGGCTCATATTGCCGATGGTCGCACGGTTGGCGAGCGGAACGGAGGCGACGCCCTCACCGTAGAATTCAACGAACTTGCCGACCACGCCGTGCTCGCGGAGCATGTCGGTGATGGTGAGTACCACGTCGGTCGCGGTGACGCCTTCGGGGATGGAGCCGGTGAGCTTGAACCCGACCACGCGCGGCACGAGCATGGAGATGGGCTGGCCGAGCATCGCGGCTTCGGCTTCGATGCCGCCGACGCCCCAGCCGAGTACGCCGAGGCCGTTGACAGTGGTGGTGTGCGAATCCGTGCCTACGCAGGAGTCGAGATAGGCGAGCTTGCGGCCATCGCCAAGACCGGAATCCTTGCTCATCACGACTTTGGCGAGGTATTCGATGTTCACCTGGTGGATGATGCCGGTCCCCGGCGGCACCACGCGGAAGTTCCTGAACGCCTGCTGGCCCCAGCGCAGGAACTGGTAGCGTTCCCCGTTGCGCTGGTATTCGATATCCATGTTCTGCTGCAGCGCGTCGGCAACGCCGTACTTGTCAATCTGCACGGAGTGGTCGATGATCATGTCGGCAGGCACCTGCGGGTTGATGACCTCGGGGTCGCCGCCCAGTTCCTTGACCGCGTCACGCATGGTGGCCAGATCGACGATGCAGGGCACACCGGTGAAATCCTGCATGACCACGCGCGACGGGGTGAACTGGATTTCATGGCTCGGCTCAGCCTGCGGATCCCAGTCGAGCAGCGCCTTGACATGCTCGTCGGTGATGTTTTTGCCGTCGATGTTGCGCACGAGGTTCTCGACAAGCACCTTGAGCGAGTATGGCAGATGCTCGATACCGGGCAGATCCGCGATGTTGACGTAGTCGAATGTGGTGTCGCCCACGGTCAGCGTGGACAGTTGACTGTCTTTGAATGACATGCTACCTCCGAGCCGGCGAATGCCAGATGGTTGAATTCGGTATGGATGCCGATTGATGTTATTCCTGTATTGTATCGTGATGTGGTTTCAGCTCTGGCGTGTCTGCCTGTTATGTGAGACAATGCGCGCGAGCAGGCGGCTTGCCAGCTGGCAGAGCATGAATATCGCAACGGATGCGAGCAGCGCGACGAGAAGCACAACCAGCGCGCTCCCCTGCGGCAGATGCAGCGCAAAGAAGTCGGCGACCGGCGGGATGCACAGGCCGATGACCCCTGCGGCCGCGAAGACCGCGACAAGAACCCCTCGCCAGGAAGCCAGTGGCCTTGCCACAAGGGCGAGCACCAGCACTCCGAGCGTGAAGACGATCATCGCGCAGCAGGAACGTTGCAATGCGAGGTCCGCCGGTACGGACAGGTTCCATCCAAGCACGCCCGGCATCGCAGCTTCGGCGATCAACACGGACAACCCCACCGCGATGCCGCCGGGCAGCGCGAAGCGCACGACACGCCCCAAAAATCCGGGGATGTAACGTCTCGTATTGGGGGCGAGCGCGAGAATGAACGCGGGCATGCCGATGGTCAGGGCGCCGATATACGAGATATGCCGCGGCAGGTACGGGAAAGGCATCGCCAGCAGGACGACGCCGAGGGAAATGAGCGCGGAGTAGACGGTTTTGGTAAGGAACAGGCTCGCGACCCGCTCCATATTGGCCATGACCTGGCGGCCGCGTGCCACGACGTCAGGCAAATGGGAGAATTTCGAGTCGACCAGTACGAGTTCGGCGACCGCCTTCGTGGCGGGCGCGGCATTGCCCATCGCGACCCCGAGATCGGCTTCTTTGAGCGCCAACGTGTCGTTGACGCCGTCGCCGGTCATCGCGACCACATGCCGTGAGGCGTGCAGCGCCTTGACGATGGTCTGCTTTTGTTCAGGCAGCACGCGACCGACCACGTCAATGCCTTCCAGCGCGCGAGACAGTTCGTCGATGTCCTGAGGCAGGTCGTGAGCGTCAACGGCTACCGGCTCACGCTCACCGGTCAGTTTCACCTTCGCGGCAATCGCACGCACGGTAGTCGGGTTGTCGCCGGAGATGACGCGGCAACGCACCCCTTGGTCGCGGAACCAGCGCAGGGTCGCCTCGGCGTCTGCCCTAATACGTTCACTACACAGCAGCAGGGCAGCCGGCCAAGCATCAGACGGCAGAACCGGGTTGTCCGCGAACATGGTGGGACTCTGGCCTTGTACAAGTTGCGCGCGAGCGATCAGGAGCACACGATGGCCTTGAGCGGCTTCGGTTTGGACGCGTTGGAGCACCGGGGCGAACAGCGCTTCTGTTGCCGACGCGTCTCTGCCCGCCTGCCGTGCGGCGTCAGCGAACCCGCGCGCGAGGACTTCCGGCGCACCCATAACCCATACGCTGCGGTCGTCGCGCACGATAGCGCTCCACTTGCGAGCGGACGAGAAGGGTACGCGCGCGGCGACCGTCCCCTGGTGCACGCCTTGTGCGGCGAACAGTTCCATGGCCGCCCGGCCGGTGGCGTTCGGATTCTCCTCGTTGCACAGGTCGTAGGTGGCTTGCACGGCGTCATCATGACCCAGACCCGCATGCCCCCAATCGTCGGCCGTTGCGGGAACCAGCGCGTCGGCCTCGATGCCCCCGTCGGTGATGGTCCCGGTCTTGTCCAGATTCAGGCAGTCCACACGGGCGAGCGTTTCCACGGATTCGAGATCCTGCACGAGCGTGTTGTGCCGTGCCAGACGCATGGCTGCGATGGCGAAGTTGAGCGAAGTGAGCAATACCAAGCCTTCGGGAATCATGCCAACGACGCCAGCCACCGCCGAGACGACCGCCTGACGCCATGCCCCGGTTGCGATCGCATTGCCGAGCCCGCCGACCGTATGCAACTGCGACCAGATCAGCAGAATGCACAACGGCACCACCACGAAGGACATGACCCGCAGAATCGTATTGATACCACGACTCAGATCGGACAGGTTATGTTTGTAGACTTTCGCCTGCGCGGTGAGCCCCGCCGCGTAGCTGTGCTCGCCGACCGCCTCGACTTGCGCGAGCGCCATGCCGGAGACCGCGGTGGACCCGGAATAGATAGCATCGCCTTCCTTCTTGCGCACCGTACGGGATTCGCCGGTGAGCATGGACTCGTCAAGCTCAAGCCCCCACGTGTGCAGAATCTTGGCATCGGCCGGCACCTGCTCTCCCGCGCGGACCCACACCAAATCCCCCAGCACGATATCCGCCGGTGCGATCTCGAGATCCTTGCCGCCACGACGGACAAGCACCGGCGAGGCGACCAGGATCGACAGGCGGTCGAGCGTCACCTTCGCCCGCAATTCGGTGACGATGCCGATGCCGGTGTTGATGATGATGACCAGCCCGAACACCGCGTCCTTCCACGACCCGGTGAGCAGCACGACCACCATCGCGGTGAGAATAATCGCGTTGAACAGGGTGAACACGTTCGCGCGGATGATCGAGCCCACCGAGCGGGACGTACTCTCGTCCGTACGGTTGGTCTGGCCTTGTTCCACACGGGTCTGCACGGCGTCATCGTCAAGACCGTGCTCGTCCACATGCGGCATGCCCACGCTTGCAACCTTCCCCTGAGTCGCCGCCATACCAGCCTCCTTCATATCCGCCGAGTCCGCATCCCACGTCTTGGCACCACCGCGTTCATCCCACGATAGCAGCGCGACACGCCGCATATCACCAGTTCAGCTTCCGGGATGGAGCCGCGTGGCAAACAGCGAAGTAATCAGCCCGCAGACCTGTCGCTGCACGCCGGTCAGCCCGGAACGCGGCGTCACGCCCGAGAACCGTCTGAAGAAGTCCATGCCGAGCTCCGCGGTCGGCACACCAGCCGGCACCACGCCTTGCGAAACAAGCGACGTGCCGAAACCCGCGGCAAGACACGAACAAATCGACGCATTGCCGGATATCTCGATGTGATGCGCCGGCTGGATTGCACGCTGGGAGAAGAACAGATCCGTGTAGTAGCGCACGCCGGACCCGTGTTCACGCAGCAGCCACACCGTCTGCGGGTTATCCGGGTCGTTCGCGTGCTCCCCCGCCAGCACCAGCCGGTCATCGCACAGGGCGGTACGGATAATCCCTTCCGCCGCCACCGGTTTCTCCACGATTCCCATGTGCGCCCGGTGCAGTTCCACTGCTTCGACGATGTCGTCGGAATTCGCTGTCCTGACATGCATGTCGACGCGTTCGAGCGCGCCCGCGGAGCGCAGTCCGTCCAGGATCCTCGGCAGCAGCGCCACCGCCGCGGTGTTCGACATCATGAGCAGGAACGGATCGCGCGCCTGCCCCGCCCGGCTGACATCCTCCTGCGTCTGCCGCCATTGCGCAAGAAGCTCCACAGCGGAACGGTAGAGCGTCTCCCCCGCGCGTGTCGCGGTCACATCGGCACGCGCATGCCGCTCGAACAGCGATGTCCCCAACCGTTGCTCCAGCTGTGCAATCCGCGCCGACACCGTCGACTGCGAGACACGCAGTTCATCAGCCGCAATCGAGAACTGCCCGGTCTCATACACCGCCACAAACGTCTCAAGCAAAGGGAACACACAGGTATTATCCCACTGAGCGCTACCCCATTGAATACTATCCCGTTGGATAAAGGAGCCGCATCCCGGAAAATCCGGAACACGGCTCCGTATCAATCAATGACGTCTAATTCACACCATGGCGGGCAAGCACATCCTGCCGATGGATCACAACGCCCCGCACGCCTTGAGCAGCTTCTCGACCTCGGTGCCCTGCACCTTCTTGAGCAGTTCACGCAGGGCGAGACGATCTTTGAGCGGCAGGTCCATTTCGGTGAGTTTCTTGCCGTCGGCGAGTTTGACCGTCGCGGTCAGCAGGTCACGCACGTCGAAGACGCTGCCCCATACTTCCGGCACGCCACGGTCGACATTGCACAGCGTGTACACCGCTTCCATGCCGGTGCGGATCGAATACTCCGTGGTGAACACGGTGTCGCGCGGCGTTTCGGCGTACTGGCCGACGAAGGCGAGATTCACGGAGCCGTCGGGCACGACCTTCGGCCGGTCCCCGTCGCGACGCGGTTCGAAGAAGCTCGTCACATACGGCATCATCGCGGCGGTCGTGTTGCATGCCTCGCTCGCCAACTGCTTGATTCTGTCCTGCGGGATGCCGATGTGGTACAGCCATTCCTCGCACAGTTCTTCGCCGGTGCATTGCGCCATCGGCTTCTTGACGAAATCGCCGTTGTCATGCCAGCAGTTGAGGCCGTACACCCAGATCAGGCAGTGGTCGGACGGCTGGTCGGGGAACTGGCCTTGCCGGTTGATGGTCCACGACAGCAGCCAGCTCGAATCCCTGGCGGTCACGATGCCGCCGGTCACGATCTTGCCGGACAGCGGGTCGCGGTGGCAGATCGCTTCGATTGCGTCGAGAACCTCCTTGTTGGACGTGTCGACCGTCCACGACTCCCAGCTGGTTTCCTCGATGTCCTTGAAGAACTTCTCAGGGTGTCCGAAATCCGGGGACTGGGCGGCGATTCTCTTCCATAGTTCGACTGACGGCCCTTCGCCGTTCTTGATGGATACGACCGGCGCATGTGTCTGGTCGCCGTACGCGGTGCAATCGCCCTGCGAGCCGTTGGTGACGAACACGAGGTCGTTGTCGGTCAGGTCGATGCTCTTGGCCTCGCCGCCCTGCGTGTATTCGATGCGGCGGGCCGCTTTGCGGCTGCGCGTCACCTCGCACACCACGTTGGTCACATTCGTGTCATACAGCACCTTCGCCCCGGCGTCCGTGATGTACTTGACCATCGGGCGAATCATGGAATCATACTGGTTGTAGCGGGTGAAACGCAGTGCGGACAAATCGGGCAATCCGTCGATGTGATGGATGTAACGCTGCATATAGCGCTTCATCTCGATGGCGCTGTGCCATTTCTCGAACGCGAACATCGTCTGCCAGTACACCCAGAAGTTCGTCTTGTAGAAATCGTCATCGAACACGTCATCGATGGTCTTGTCGGCGAGCTCTTCGTCCGTGGCCATGAACAGGTGCAGCAGCTCCTGCGTCGCCTTCGGGTTCATCCCGTACTTCTTGTCGGTGTGCGCGTCCTGACCTTGCTTCTCGGTGACGCGACACAGGGAGAAGTTCGGGTCATGCTTGTTGAGCTTGTAGTATTCGGAGAAAATCGTCTCTCCGGGGTTCTGGATGGACGGGATGGAACGGAACAGGTCCCACATGACCTCGAAATGGTTGTCCATCTCACGGCCGCCGCGCATGATGTAGCCGCGTGTCGCATCGTAGATGCCGTCGCAGGAGCCGCCGGCCACCGGCAGGGATTCGAAGACCGTGATATGGTCGCCGGGCATCTGGGCGTCGCGGATCAGGTAGCATGCCGCCGACAGGCCGGCAAGACCGGACCCGACGATATACGCGTACTTGTCGTCGATGCCCTCAGGTTTCTCCGGGGTCGCGAAGGCTTCATAGTTTCCAGCCGAGTAGTACATGATGACTCCTTTGCCGTCATTTCGCCCACCGGTCTCACAGCAGGCTTGGAGCCTTTGCGAAACCGAGTCTCAACGTCGAGACGAGCACCATTATAGGATCGGTTCGAGGGAAAAACCATCGACAATCGGCGGGAACATGTCCAATTGTGTGAAAGCCGTTTCGCGACATCGCGTCGCTGGGAATCGCGCGGGAATGCGTGTACCGCACATCCCGCGCTTCTCAATCAGAACAGCAACTTCGCCGCGAGGAACGCGCCGCCCGCCAGCAGGATCGAGGCAAGGAAGCTGGCGAGCACCGCCATACGGCCACGGCTCGCAATCGCTTTGAAATCGACGTTCATGCCAAGGGCGGCCATCGCCATACCAAGCACCAGATAAGCGGCCTTGACCAGCATGTCCGTGAACTGCGCGACGAACGGCAGGTACGTGCCGGCGACCGATGCGATGAGGAAGCCGAGCATGAACCACGGAATCGGCACCTTGCGCGGGCCGTCGCCGGGCTGGGCATGCCTGCGGGCCCACCATGCGCCGATGATCAGGGCAGCCGGGGCGAGCATCAGCACCCGGGAGAGTTTCATGATGATCGCCGCATTCATACCGGTGTCACCCGCCGAACCGCCGACCGCGACCGCGTGCGCAATTTCATGGAGCGAGGCGCCGCCCATCGTGCCGAATTGCGCGTCGGTCAACCCGAGGACCGGGCGCAACGCGATTTGTGCGAGCGCGAATACCGTACCCATGATTGCGACGGTCGCCACCGCCATGACCTCGTCATCCCGTCCGCGCTGCTCCTCGCCCTTCGGCATGGTAATGGATCCGGACAGGCCCATGACCGCAGCGGCACCACAAATGCCGGTCCCGCCTGCTGTGAGGATCGCGAGATGCTCGTCGACACCGAGTTTTCTGGCGATAACGTACGTGACGGTGATGGTGAGCGTGACAATAATCGCCGCGATGACAATGGTTTTGACGCCGGTTGCGAACAGCACGTCGAGATTGAGCTTGAATCCGAGCAGGATGATGCCCAGCCGCAGCAGCTTGTTGGCGATGAGCCCCGCTGCACCGCCGATGCCTTGCGCATGCCGGGCGCCGGCCCCAGCGAACCATGCGCGCATCGGGATTTGCAGAAGCATGCCGATGATCAGTGCGATGATGAGTGCACCGAACAGGCTGAACGCCGGCAGACCGGCCAGCAAGGACCCAACGACGGATGCCGCGCAGGTCACGAGCGCGACAAGCAGCATATCGGTGGTGCAGATGGCTTTGAGGAATGTCTTGATTCTTGTCATGAAGCCATCTTGTCTGACAGCGACGTATCAATCAAATGCGTGTCTTCAATGTCTGGTATCGGATTTTCCGATACGATTGTGCGAGCCGCACACCTCGCGACACTCAGACAGCGCTCCCCGCGCCCGCACCGTGCCACCAGTGCGAATTAGCTGATACGCATGGTGACGGGATGAGGATTGTCATTGATGATCAGCGACAGCGCGGCATCCAGCTTATACGTCGACGGACCGACATTGCGGTCACTATCTGCCGGATCAGTGCCCATACGCAGCACCGCTGCGTACAACGTGGTGTCCTGTGGCGGATTCTCTGGGTCAAGCAGGGCGACGGGCACTCCGGCATCGCGCGCGGAGCCCAAGGCATCAACCCAGGATTGCGAGGTCGCATCCGTCACATCGAGCGCATTGATGACAATCACCGAAACCCGCTGCGATGCCCAATCTCGGACCGCCTGCTGCGCCGCCTGCGTCGCATCGGCGGTATCGGTCGTGGAAGCGAAGAACGCATGCAACCCCGCCTCGTCAAGATCGCTCATGACCATGGCATCGGACACCGGCGGGTTTCCCAATGCACCGACCACACCGACGGTGACATCCTGTCGATCGATGCTGTCGTGCGCCACGTTCTGCGTGTCGTCATGCGACGCTCCCACGGCGACGCCTTTCGGTGTGCAACCTGCGAGCGCGACGCCCATCGCCATCGCGCAGATAGCGGCCATGCACGCCGCCGCGACCCTGTTCCTAGCCATACGGCCCATCCTAGCCTGAGGTCATCGAGATGTAGCCAATAATCGCGCGGAGCGAGCTACCAATTCCGCGGATGCAAGGTATTCCCGATATACTTGGTTTCCCACCAGGCAGCCTGCTTATCGGTTATTGTTTCGTATTGCGACTTGACCAATATTTCCGGGCAGTCATGATACAGGTCATCCGCCACCGTGAGAATCACCTGCCTCAGCTCCAAATCATCGACAAATGTGCGAGGAATTCCAGAATAACCCACGGATGCCCCGACGATACTTCCTGTGACAGCACCGGTCGCATTGCTGTTTCCGCTGTGGTTGACCGCCGCGTGGACGGCTTTGCGGAAATCAATCGGATACCGCAGCGCACAATACACTGCAATGGCGAGCGTCTCCTCCGCGACCCAGCCTGAACCTAGCGCATGAATAGCGGCAAGGTCGTCTTCGTCTGCGTGATGCGCTGCCGCCAACGCCGCTGCCCGCGACATGATTGCCCGAAACTCCCCCATATGCCGGCACTGCGGGAACAACTCCGGAATCGCCGTTATGGCATCGTCGACCGCCTGACCAATCGTCATTCCTTCATGCGTGATCTTGTCAACGATATGAACGAATGCCGCGGCAGGCATGCAACCCAGTTCATGCCCATGGGTCAATTCCGCGGTCTTCGCACCAATTGTGTCAAGCGGGACATCACTGCGTAAGGATGCCTCCCGATACAGGCCTATCGGCGCTACTGGCAGCATTCCGCCACACCCCTTGCTGGTATTGATTGCGATCTGCGACGACCCAGGCTGCGAATCAATCAGTGCGCAAACGCATGTCTTTCCGGGCGATCTGACATTGAACATCTCCGGGACATCGATGAGCCACGAATAATGGTACTGCCCATCCTGCAGTTGTGCAAAGGCAAGAATCTGAGTTTTCAGCCAATCCTGATAACAGCAGCGGATATAGCCCTCATACGGCCCCATGATTCCTCGGACGATCCCGCGCGTGGTGCCCACCAGCAACCCTGTCGCGGCAAAAGCATCATCTGCGTGCTGGCGGAAATTTGCGCAACCCCACCCTTGAGATGGTACCGGGTGATTCCATGCGCCCCGTACACACGCGAAATCTGCGCTTCGGTCATGGTCTCAACGGGATATCCGAGCGCATCGCCGGCGGCGAAGCCAAGAAGACACCCGCGGTATTGGTCGATGTCCCTGAGAAAATCCTTGTCTGTCGCCATGTTCGCCATCGTCCCTCTCGCCAGATTCCTGGAATGAACCCTTTCTCACACCATACCCGGTATCGAATCGGTCGTCGACTTGGCTTGCGTTCGACGCGCTCGCCCCCATTGGTATGCGGCCGAATCATTCACTGACGTATAAGGAGAATGACCGTGTTGATTCGTACGGCGTCATCACTTTTTCGGACAGTCTCGTCGTTCGATCTAAGCGGTTTGAGGAACGGGGCGGCTAGAGAACGGTGAGGGAAGGAGAATAGGATATTGGCGGACGACCGTACCTCGCTGCACCGAATCGGAAAACACCGGGCGGAATAGGAATCAGTCTCGACGACAACGGACATCAACGGGCCGCACTGAGTCTGGCCAGACTACCAAATTACCGCAACACTGCAACACTGCGGAATTCCAAGGATTCCCACTACCTCGAAAGCCAGCGCCCCGCACCTCGAAGACCTGACATCGGCGCACCGGCCACTCATCCGCTCAGATCCACGGACTGAATCGGAAATCACACGACGAAATCACAACCAGTCCACGCCCGCACCCACCGGCGCCGGACCGCCAGCCGCGGGATCATCACAAATCCCCGGAATTTCAATGGTCAAGGCGCATCATCGCGGTCCGCCGCCGTCAGACTTGCCAATCTGGACACCAGAATCACGGACCAAATCGGAGGACGAAACCCGAAAACCGATCCAGTCCACATCCACACCGGTCGTAGTACATCCCGCAACTCCAATCACACAACAAACCCCCGGAATATCAACAATCCGTCAACGCCTCGAAGGCCGGTCACCGACACACCAGCCACTCATCCGCTCAGATCCACAGACTGAGCTGGAAACCGCACAACGAAACCGGAACCAGTCCATCTCTACTTAGCAGCGCACACATGGAGTTCGAATCCGTCATGACGATCGACGTCGCCACGGGCAGGCGTTCCCTGCCAACCTCCCGTCCGTGCCATCGCCAAACTGGAACTTATCGCCCCGGCTTCAACAACGAGTTCATACTCATTAGCACAGATCTTGATTATTCAAGTCCGCACTTCGCATGGCGTCTTCACACGGCACCCTGAAATCCCGAATGACTGGGAAACGCCCTGAAGTCAAGGGCTTTCACCGTACGGGTCTTACCCCCACGTGAACAACGCCACCGTTTCCACATGGCTCGATTACTTCTGATTGATGTTGGATTGGAGTGATATCATAAAAATGTAGAGGGCAAACACACCAAAAGTGTCAAAGAAAGACAGGATGGTGTGTTATGCGGAAATATGATAAGGAATTCAAAGAAGAAGCGGTCAAGCTCACAGATGAAGTTGGAATCAAGCAGGCAGCCGCACAACGTGGTGTAGCCTATTATACGTTGTCAGAATGACGTCAGAAACGCAAGGCTTACGGCGATCACACTTTTGTCGCCGACGAGATTTACCGCCTGCACAAGGAAAAGCAAAAAGCACAGCTTGATAACGTCGGGCGGGATGAACTGAAAAAACGCATCACCGATATGGGTGACTTCCTGCAGAAACAGCCAACTGCCATTACGGAATACGACGAGCTGCTTGTCCGGCGGCTGATTGAAAAAGTCACCATCTGCGAGGATAAATTCATTGTGGAATTCAAATCCGGTGTGATGGTTGATGTTAAAGAATAAGTAAGAAATCAAGCAAGGTACTCTACGAAAATTCAACGTAGGGTGCCTTGCTTGTTCTAATCATATCAACCTTGCTCTGAACGATACTTATGCTTAAGAGCATCAGTTACCGTTTCAATAATTGAAAATTCAAAATCTTTCTTTGACATTCCTATCGAAGACAAGAACTTCTTGTTTCCTTTGAAAGACTTCCATAATAGTGTCTTATCTCTTTCATCAAGATTTATCTTATACAAGAGATTGGAGAGAGAAACCATCAAAGATTTCTGCTTATCATCAATCTTCTTTTTACTGAAAGCTATATATTCCTTCAGATTGTCTTTGTCATATTTTGGCTGCAATCCAGTTATCGGATTAACCAGCAATTGAGTAGAAGAATTCATCAGATTCACATAAGAACCCAATTCATATTGCTGTGCCTCCGTCATTAAGTTGTAATCCAAGCCAAATGCTCTTGTTTTTTCGGTTGCACAATTGAGTTTTTGACTTTCATCTTGAATGCGGTTTATACGTTCATTTATTTCAACAATAGCAAGTTCATATGATTTAACATCACGCTTGCTGATGAGGGTAAAAATATCCTCAAGACGGTTCTGATCGCTTTTCTCTTTCCATAGCAGAAGACCGCTGCCCACAAGTGCAACTCCTGCAATCGCCCAACCGACAGGTCCAGCAAGAGCTAGGAATGCATTTCCGGCAGCCATTCCTCCACCACCGGCCGCAAGCGCACCTCCGCCCAACCAAGCTAGTGCCGCGTTGGTAGCTGCCGCGCCACTCAATGTAGATATAGCTGTTCCTGTTGAAGCAACACCGAACGTTGTCGCAATTCCCATTGCGGCAGTAGGGCCAAGGGCCGCAACTGCGACTCCGGCGCCTACACCAGCAGCACCTTCCCCAGCTTTTATTGCGGCGGCATTTTTGTAATCTGATTCGATCTTTTCTGCTTGCTGCTTCCAGTTCAAACGAATTTTTTTCAGTTTTTCATACTCTAATTGCTTCTCGCTCGGAACATTCCTAATATCGTCAAAGAGTTCTTGTATGGTGTTCAGTTCATCACAAAGCTGGCTTGTGTATGTACCCAACTCGTCAATTTTTTCATTTGTTTTCTTGATAGCTGATTCTGTCTGCTCTTGAACAAGTTCTAACCTCGATTTTTTCTTGTTCATCGTCTGTTGCCTCCAAAATATGAATCTATATCGGATTTTGTCCTAAGTATATTATTATCAGGGACCTTTCTGAGCTCTGCCAACCGGGCAGATTTCTGGAACGCCTGAACATACATATCACTGTTCTTAAAGTCATCAACAAAATCTACAAGATCCTTATCATCGTATAACTCAGATAATAATGAGAGTCCGCTCAGATAGTTTTCTACGATGGTCATTTCTCTTCTTGCAAACTGAGCTTCGGACTCAGCTTTTCGTATTACAATGGCCCGCTTTGCTTCGCCATACAATGAAATCGTGAAACGTCCCACTCCCACTATGTTAAGCTGAAGAGAAAATTCAGCCACATCGAAGGTACCGCCTCCGGTTATGAACGCCCGTATGGTTGCATCGCTGAGATCCATCATGCAGAAGGTACCGTGCGCTACTGTAAGCATTCTTTTTACTGTGGGATTCGAGAACGGCTCACAAGCTTTCCACATAGCGGATGCCGAACGTTCTTCTTTCTCTGTTGTTACGAAATATTTTACCAATCGCCTTATCGCATATACCAACCTGACAATGATTTCATTGATAAAGACTGGAATGACCTGGGTCGCTTGAAAGCGGATGTCATATCCTTCTTTGTATATGCTCAGAGCCAGCTCATTGATTGTGTTGTCAAACTGTGAAACGGGAATGTTCAGTTTTCTCTTTATTGCAATAATATCATTCGTCCATGCCCAAAACGGAGAAGGTATTCCCATACCTCGGCCTTTACTGCCGGATGATCCGGACATATCGGAAATCAAATGGCCAAACCAGTTGACGAACCCACAAAACAATTTTGCTGGAACACTATTGCCGCGAAGTTCAAATTTTCCATCAGCATCCTGTAAAGATGTCAATTTTCCGCCGGAAACAAAGTGCGATTGATTTGTGAACTGATCTAATATAGAAAAGAACAAACCAAGCAAAGTAGGATTATGTCCAAGTGATTTGAAATGATGATTTGTAGGATTCAAGTCAAATATGCTACTGGCAGCATCACCGGCTCCGCGCTGGTCATATGGGATTTTAAATTTCTTCTCAAGAAATCCAATTGCCGATGACAGTGAATCATCCCCTTTGCCATCCCATCCACACAGTTTAGCGAAATCAGTTGTCCGATTTGCAAACCACTTATCAGTAACATCGCCAAGCGGTGACTCTCCGGGTTTTCCAACCAGAAAAATATCGATGATGTCACACAGAACTCCTGAACTTGCAGCCAACGCATAATCCAACTTATCACAATTCGGTCTGAGACTCTCAACTGACTTGATTGTCTCTTCCAGGCTCTGTATTTCAGTTCCCGCAGATATTAATGCAGTTTCGATGGAAGATGTAAAGCTGAACCCATCGTCAGCAACACTCATTCCAAGAACGAATCGGTTTGTTCCTTCTGCGTGGTTCATGCTGTTATACTCCCTTCTTTTCTTTTAGTTTGCGTTATATCCGAATGTCTGGTTGAACCTTATTTTTAAGTTATCAATCTCCTTGAGAGTAAAGCCGAGGAGGTCAATAGACCCAGCATCTATCCTTTTCACGCAACCCTACCAAATCCGAAAAACATCTAAATCGACCGCACACGAACCGCTGACATCTAACCTGGCCACACGCCAAACTATGACATCTAAATCGCTCTGTCGCGTTCAAGATCATGCCTTTGGACTTATTCCCACGGAGCAATAATTTTGCGTTTTCACACATCGCATTTTTGCTATCAAACCTCGAAAATCCCTTATATCAAGCCTTTCCGTACACTCAGTCTTTTACCCTCGACATCAATACCACCGTCTCAACATGGTGGGTCATCGGGTAAATGTCGTAAGCGCGGATATCTGCGAGGCGATAACCAAGCTCGCCGACAAGCGTAGCGGTATCGCGGGCGAGGCTCGTCGGATCGCAGGCGATGTAGATGACCGCTTTCGCGCCGCTTTCGGCGATCTGACGGCACACCGCCGCCTTCGCACCGGCACGCGGCGGGTCAAGCACAACAACATCAGGATGAGCCAAGTCGCTGGGGACATGCTGCAACGTGCGGCGAACATCACCAACCCGGGCATCCGCGGAACTGATCCGGCGATGCCGCAGATTATATTGAGCGTTGCGCACCGCGGTGCGTCCGCCTTCGATACTGAGCATGCGCGTACGCTCCGCGGCAAGCATACTCAGCGGCAGTGTGAACAACCCGGAGCCGGAATACAAGTCCCACAACACGGCCTGCTTACGGCCATCAAGCACCCGACGAACCAAGTCCACCACATGATTGGCAAGCATCACCGGAGCCATGCGGTGCACCTGCCAGAAACCATTCGCATCCACACGATAATCGAACGTTTCACCGGCAACTGTCACAGATTCGTGCAGATGCTTCGACCCCGCACGCAACTCGCCATCAACCAGTACGGCGTAATTGTTGCCGACCGCTTTCAGCAACGCCTGCGAATCAGCATGAGTGGTATCGATGCCACGTGGTTCCGGCACGGATAATCTGATTTGAGAACCAGGCTCAAAACTACCATCCCAGATGCGCTCCTCGTCCGCCACCGCAAGCAGCGCACGGGATGCAAGCGGCATGGTGTCAATCGGGACCCGCACATGCGAACCCCGACGGCGCATGGACGGCATTCCATGCTCATCGGCGATCATCTCAATGCGTGTACGCCAATTCAGCCCGCCGAGTTCCACATCATGATCGGCACGTTCAACCGGCACTGGATCACACTCGACATGCCCCATGCGATGCATCTGATCGGTAATCACCGCGGACTTCCAAGCAAGCTGCCCCGGCAGACTCACATGCACCAAGTCCGCTCCCCCGACGCCGCCGCCTTGCGCCAATGGTCCCGCCAACCGCCAGACAGGTTCGACACGATCCGGGCTGGCTTCAAGCACCTCCGCCACTTCGCCGGTCCAGAACCGGTCATCACGGTCATGCGGCTCATCAAGTTCGACGCGCACCAACTCCCCCGGAAGCGCGAACCTGACGAACACCACACGGCCATCGATATGGCCGACACAGCGACCCTGATCGGCATACCGCTCGATACGCACTTCTACCTGCATATTTCCTATCACTTTCCTGCCTGCCAACAGCCGGGCGGTGTACGCGCCGGCCAATCAAGCGGCCCGGACATCGACATGCCGACCGCAACTTGCTGGTGCAACAACCTAGCACAACCTAGTGCCCAGAACACGATAATGGCGGATGATGCGCACACCCTGCACACCATCCGCCATATGACATCATCAGCCGCGTTCCGCAGTCTTGTTTTCCCCATCCTCCGATTGCCGTTGTGCCGCACGCTCAAGCTCACGATGCCGATGCATCGGCGTGGCGACAATCAAATACGACACCCAAATCGCCAACGCCCAGAACGGAATGCCCATCAGCAGACGAGCCGTACCCAGCCACGCCACCCGGTCAGACAGATACAGCGGAACCTGCACGAGCAGACGGAGCGCGAACACACCCACCCACAGCGCGGTTATCGTCATATACGCGCGTTTGAGCGGTTTGTCGTCCATCCAACCGCGGAACCAATCGCGGAAATGCTCAGTCGGCAACGACCGGATGAACTCGACCACCAGCCCAAGCCCCGGCACCCGTGCAATCAACGAGATGCCCAGCAGCACGATATACACGGCATTCGTGATGAAGCCGAACATATAGTAATTGCGCGCCTCATGGCTGTGCCACGCCCACACCAGGCAGATTGCGACCGACACCAATCCGCTCAACGCACCCATGACCGACTGGCGTTGGACAAGCCGGGCCAGCACTTGTACTACGGCGAGTATCGCGGATACCATCACCGTCAGGCGCAAATCGGACGTGACAACGAACATCACGACGAAAACGAAGCCTGGCAGCATCGATTCCACGACGCCACGCGGGCCGCCAATCGCCTCGATGACGGAGAAATCACCGTCCCCCGCTTGAGTGAGGGCGGCGACACCGGTACGCGGTTTGCGGTTCTGGGCCGAATCCGGCATCGCGCCACTCAACGCACTTCGGAGAACATCGGGCCACGGGACAAGGTGGTCTTCTGCTCTACTTGCTGATCGGAGTCGAACGGACCCTTCGGGCGCTGCGGAATCTCGGCGTTTCCCTGCTGCGATTGCTCTGCAGCGGCCTTACGCTCGCCCGGAGTGACCGGCGCATGCATCGGAATCAGGTCGCGCGGAGCGAGCGGCTCTTCTCCACGTTCCACGACGATTTGCGAGAAGAAGCGGTTCAGCGCCTGTGTTTCCTCGTCATCCGGATCGGTCGCGGCCTTGCCGGAGAAAATGCCACGCAGCATCCAACGCGGGCCGTCCACGCCCACGATGCGTGTGGTCACCATCTTGCCTTCCTTGATCGGGACCGGCAGAATGAGCTCCATGCCAAATACGCCCGGCACTTCCTTGGCGACATCACTCTTGGAATCCAGCAGGTCGGCGCGTACGTCGTCCCACAATCCCAGCGTCTTCGGCGCGGCGAACGCCTCGACTTCCAGGCTTGACGTGCCGTACGTAATGGTGGCGCCCAGCACCGCCTTATTCGCGCGGGCGGCTTTGATGCGCAGCTCGATGCCCTTCATGAACGGGATGTAGTAGGCACCAAGGTCGAGGTACTCATCATAGTCGGGGACGTATTCGTCGCGCACATCCCACGGGCCCCAGTCCTCACCGCGGCCTTCATACTCTTCGCTCACCTCGGTGGGATAGTCCACTTGCTCCTCGGCACCCTGGGATGCGTTCTGTTCCTTGGCTTGCGCGGCTACTTCCGACTGTTTCGCTTCGTTGTCGTCAGCCGCGGCTGCCTTGCTGCCGTTGGCATCAACCGCGTTCTGGTGTGCCTTCTTCGCGTCCTTGTCGCGCGCGGCATCATCGTCATGATGCTTCTTCTTGCCGAATCCGAACAATCCCACAGCTCCTCGTTTCTACGGATATGACAGTCCCAAGAATAACACCGCAGATGAAAGCCAGCTGTGAACGCGATGTCGTGCGTTCGCGCGGCTGAAGCCGGCATCGGCAGGTCTCAGGGACGACAACTGCTGTTCACACGTCGTACGTGATGCTCAGCGGCGCGTGGTCGGACCAACGGGCGTCGTAAGTGGGCGCCTTGTCGATGGTGAATCCGCGTGCGGTCTGCGCGAGCTCTGGCGTGGCGAACTGGTAGTCCAGGCGCCAACCGGTGTTATTGTCGAACGCCCTGCCGCGCTGGCTCCACCACGTGTACGGCCCTTGGATGTCACCGGCAAGCTCGCGCATCACATCGACGAACTCGTACTCGCCGAGCCATTTGTCGATATACGCGCGCTCCTCGGGCAAGAAGCCGGAGTGGGTCACATTCGCCTTCGCGTTCTTGATGTCGAGCGGGGTGTGCGCGATGTTGAAATCGCCGCACAGCACCGCCTGCTTGCCGCCGTGCGCCGCCTCGTCGCGCAGCTGCCCCATGCGGGTGAGCATGGTGTCGAGGAAACGGAATTTCTGGTGCATCTTGTTCGGATCGTCAACATCGCCGGAATGCACGTACACGCATACGACCGTAATCTCGTAGCCTTGCGGGGTGCGGACATCCGCCTCAATCCAGCGTCCGGAATCCACGTCTTCCTCAAGCCCGGGTAGCCCATACCGGGTGGCGACTACCGGCAGCGTCGACAGCAGCCCAACGCCGGCGCGACCTTTGATACGGCAGACTTCGTCCATGGTGTGGAAATCGGCGGGATTGGCGATTTTCCCGGAGTCCACGTAGGTATCGGCAATCTTGTTGAAAATCGGGTCGATTTCCTTCTGGGGCGCGCGGACCTCCTGCATGCACCAGACGTCAGGCGTATGCTCTTGCACCCAATGCATGATGCCCTTGCGGTTCGCCGCACGTAGGCCGTTGACATTCGATGTCGTGATCACAATGCTCATGGCTCCGAGCCTAGCAGCGCTCCCCTACGAGACGTCACGCGCTCTTGAGCGTCCGTTACCTTCGTTTCTGCACCGGTTATGCGTTCATCCGCGTGTCCACCTGTACCTCCCATCCGTACAAACTGGCTACGCTTACGGCCATCCCGGCGTAACCAGTTTGTGAGAAAGACCAGCAGAGAGGCAGACTCTGAGACGGAAGCCCCACAACCCTCTACCGACACGCAGGACAGTCTCAGTGTCGGCACAACCTTCTACCGACACGCAGCACGGTCCCAGCGTCGGCAGAAATACAAAACCGTCTACCGACGTTGAAGGGGTTCCTAGCGTCGGTAGACGGTTATGGGATGTATCTGCAACAGGCTGCGAATCAGTCGAGACCGAGCTTGAGCTTGCCTCCCGGAATCGCGTCGAGCAGGTCGCGCGTGTACTGCTGCTGCGGGTGGTCGAACACCTCGTCGGTTGTGGCGTGTTCGACCAGCTTGCCGTGTTGCATCACGACCACCTCGTCGGCGATCTGACGGACAACCGCGAGATCATGCGTGATGAACAGGTAGCTCAGCCCGCGTTCCGCCTGCAAATCATTGAGCAGATGAAGCACCTGGTCCTGCACCAGCACATCGAGCGCGGACACCGCCTCGTCGCAGATGATGACATCCGGGTCGAGCGCCATGGCACGTGCGATCGCGATGCGCTGACGCTGGCCGCCGGACAGCTCGTTCGGATACCGGGTCATCACAGATTCAGGCAGTTCGACCATGTCAAGCAGCTCGCGCACACGCTTCGCACGGCTCTTCTTGTCGCCGATATGGTGGATGCGCAACGGCTCCTCGATGGACCGGTAGATCGAGTACATCGGGTCGAGCGAACCATACGGGTTCTGGAAGACCGGCTGGACATGCCGACGGAAGTCCAGCAGCTCGGCCTTGCCGAAGTCCGCAATGTTCTTGCCTTCGTAGAAAACCTTACCCGACGTGGGCTCAAGCAGCCGCAACACCATGTTCGCGACGGTCGACTTGCCAGAGCCGGATTCTCCCACGATGGCGAGCGTCGTACCGCGCTTGACGGAGAAGGACACGTCATCCACCGCCTTGAACATCTCTTTCTTGCGCGGAAGCTTGAATTCCTTCGTCAGATGCTCGACAGTGATAATGTGTTCGCTCTTCTCCAGCGTCTGCTCGCCCTTGACCTGGTGCTCGAGCAACGCATCCGCATTCTGACCGCGTTCTTTCGCGGAGATGATGCGCTGCGAGGCGAGCGACGGAGCCGCCGCGACCAGCCGCTTGGTATACGGGTGCATCGGGTGCTGCAACACTTCGAGCGATGGGCCGGATTCGACAACCTGTCCCTTATACATCACGACAATATGCTGCGCGCGTTCCGCCGCCAGACCCAGATCATGCGTGATGAACAGCACTGCAGTGCCCAGCGAATCGGTGAGCGTCTGCAAATGGTCGAGGATGCGCTTCTGGACGGTCACGTCGAGCGCGGACGTCGGTTCGTCGGCAATCAACAGGTCAGGACGGCATGCCAGACCGATGGCGATCAGCGCGCGTTGGCGCATACCGCCGGAGAACTCGTGCGGATACTGGCGCGCACGCGTCGCAGCGTCCGGCAGGCCGGCTTCATCAAGGAGGCCGGCGATGCGGTCGTTCATATTCGAACCGGTGACATGCTCCTTGGCGATCTGCCAGGCCTTGTCATCGTTTACGCCAGCCTTGATGAGGTCGTCGGCCACACGCCAACGGGTCTCGGAGCCAGGCGTCCATTCTTCAGTGAAGAACTCCATCGCATTGTCAAGCTTCTTACCGCTCATGCCGATCTCGGTGAGCGCCTGCTTGGCGGCGCCAAGCAACGCAGGAAGTTCAGCCGAGCCGATGAAGGTCTCGTCATCTTCGCTTTTGACGTTGACTTCATCGCCTGCAAGCGCTTTCGCAAGTTTGGACCGCTTCTCATGCGAGATGTCCATATGGTTGGCGACAAGCGCTTCCTTGACCTGGGTGCCGATGCGCCACACCGGGTTGAGGTTGCTCATCGGGTCCTGCGGGACCAGGCCCATCTTGCTGCCGCGCAGCTGGTCATACTCCTTGCTCTTGAGACCGGAAATCTCCTGGCCTTCGAGCTTGATGGAGCCGCCGACCACGTGTCCGGTACCCGGAAGCAGGCCCAAGACCGCCATAGCGGACGTGGATTTGCCGGAACCGGATTCGCCCACGATCGCCACCCACTGTCCGGGATAGACGTTGAATGAGGCGTCGCGCACGGCATGGACGTCATGCCCGTTGTCGTCGGTGAAATCGACCTTCAGATGCTGTACTTCCAGCAGCGGGCCCTGTTCGCGCTGCATCGCCTCGAGCCGCTGTGCGGCCTCGTCCTTCGCATTGGTATTGGTGTTCTCAGTCATCACATGCTCCTTGTCAGGCCGTACGGCTCTTTGGATCGAGCGCGTCCTTGACGGCGTCACCCATCATGATGAAGGCCAGCACGGTAATTGCCAGCGCGGCCGACGGATAGAACAGGACGGAGGGGTTGGTCCGCAGCACGGATTGCGCGCTGGAGATGTCGCCGCCCCAGCTGACCGTGGTGGTCGGCAGGCCGACACCGAGGAAGCTCAACGTCGCCTCAAGCACGATGTAGGAGCCGAGGGACGTGGTGCCGATGACGATGATCGGGGCCAGCGAATTGGGGATGATATGCCGGATCAGATTGCGCCACGGCGTCGAACCTAAGGCAGTGGAGGCGGTGTTGAATTCGAGGTTCTTCGCTTCCATGACCGCGCCTCGGGCGATACGCGCAGTGGACACCCAGCCGAAGAGCGTGATGACGAGCACCAGCTTCCAGATCGAGGTGCTGGTCTTGAACATCTGCAGCACGACGATGGCGCCGAGCAGAATCGGCAGCGCGAGGAAGATATCGGTCAGACGGCTGAGCACCGCGTCAACCCAACCTCCGAAGAAGCCGGCGAGCGCGCCGATGAACGCGCCAATCACCACCACGAAAATCGTGGACAGCAGGCCGACGCTCAGCGAGGTGCGGGTCCCGTAGATGGTGCGGGTATACACGTCGCAGCCTTGCAGGTCGAAGCCGAAGGGGTGGCCTGCTTTGGCGGGCTCGAGGGAGTTGTCGAGGTTGCAGTAGTTCGGATTCTGCTTGGTGAGCACGCCCGGGAAGAGGGCGACGAACACGACGAAGATGATGAGGATCGCGGAGATGATGAACATCGGGTTGCGACGCAGCGTACGCCACGCGTCAGCCCACATGCTGGCCGCCGGCGCGGATTCGTCGATCGAGTCGACCGCCTGGAGCGGGGTTTCGTCGATCGGTGCGACGAATCGTTCCTGTCCGGGCAATACGCGGGCGGTGTCATTGCGTGATGGTTCTGCCATGATTATCTCTTCCTTCCTCTCACGCGTACCGGATGCGCGGGTCAAGCGCCGCGTACAGCAGGTCGACGATGAGGTTGGTGACGACGAAGATCAGGGTCAGCAGAGTGACGATGGAAACGACCATATTGCTTTCGCCCTTGAGGATGCTCTGATAGGTGAGGTATCCGATGCCGTGCACGTTGAAGATGGTTTCGGAGATCATCGCGCCGCCCATGAGCGCTCCGAGATCCTGGCCGAGATAGGTGACCACGGGAATCAGCGAGTTGCGCAGGACGTGGCGCATGAACACCTGGCGGCGACCCATGCCCTTGGCACGGGCGGTACGCACGTAGTCCTCGTTCATGTTGGATGAGATCTCACCGCGGGTGAGGCGAATGATATACGCCATGGACACTGAGCCGAGCACGATGGCCGGCATGAGCAGATCGACAAAGCCCGGATCGTTGCCGGCGGTGACAGGCAGCAGCCTCCACTTGACGCCGACGAGATACTGCATGATGAAGCCGGTGACGAAGGTCGGCACGGAGATGAGCAGCAGGGAGATGATCAGAATCACCGTGTCGCCCCAACGTCCCTTGTTGAGGCCGGAGATGATACCGAAGATGACGCCGAAAACCGCTTCAAACACGAAGGCCATCAACGCGAGCCTGATGGTCACGGGGAAGGCGCGGCCGATTTCGTCGATGACCGGCTGGCCGGCGAAGGTGTTGCCGAAATCAAGGGTCAGTGCGTTCTTGAGGAACAGCAGGTACTGAATGATGAACGGCTTGTCAAGGTTGTATTCGGCGCGGATCTGGGCCGCGACCGCCTGGTTGACCGGCTTGTCCCCGAACATGGCTTTCACCGGGTCGCCCGGCAGCGCGAAGACAAGAGCATAAACCAGGAGGGTCGTGCCAAGGACCACGGGAATCATCTGCAGAATGCGTCGCAGAAGATATTTGCCCATTGGGTTGCTCCTTATTGCTCTTCGGCCGTTCGCACCGGGCCCTGTCGGGCATGGCGGCACTGCGGCCATAAAATACTTACGATAGTCTACCCCACCTCTGCCCCTGCGTCACCTGTACAAGGCCTGAAACCGCGCTCGCCCTGTATTGTAGGGCATTCTGGGCGTCACGGTGACCGTTTCCGTATACCGGACGTTAACAGCGTAGAAACATTGCTTTTTCGGATAATGATGGGTTTGACGCGACGAGGGCGCATGACATGAATCCATGCCATGCGCCCTCGTGGAATATCAGACGCCTATCGGCGTGCCGTCACTTGGACAGCTCCGAATAGACCGGCTGGTTCTGCCAGTTCATCGTGAAGTTCTTCACGCCCTTGGCAGCCACACCGTACGCGTTGCCGTAGTACAGCGGGATGGCCGGCAGATCGTTGAGCAGGATTTCCTGGGCCTGCTGGTAGATCTTGTTCGCGGCTTCGGTGCTGGTCGCGGCGTACGCCTGGTCCATGAGCTTGTCGAAGGCCGGGTTCTTGTAGTCGCCGTCGTTGGAGCCCTGGTTGTCGGCCGCAGCGGAGTCGTACAGCTGGTACAGGTAGTTCTCCGGGGACGGGTAATCAGGCTGCCAGCCGGTACGGAACGCGCCCTTGATGGTGCGGTTGGACACGTCGGTGCGGAACTCCTGGAAGGTCGGAACCGGGTTGGTGGCGGCCTTGATGCCCAGGTTGTTCTTCAGCTGGTTGACCACAGCGTCGTAGATCGGCTTGGCGCCGCCGTCGGCGTTGTAGGAGAAGGTGAGGGTGCCGTCATACTTGGAGATGGCATCGGCCTTGGCCCACAGTTCCTTGGCCTTCTTCGGGTTGTACTCCAGATTGCTTTCGCCCTTGAGGGAGTCCGAATAGCCCGGGGTCATCGGGGAGGTGAATTCCTTGGCCGGGGTGCCGACGCCGCCGAGCACCTTGTCGACGATGGTCTTGCGGTTGATGGCCATGGAGATGGCCTGGCGACGCAGGACGCCTTCCTCGGTGTTGGTCTGGAAGTGATCGAGATCGGACGGGATGGTGAAGGTCTGGCTCACGGAACCGGCCTTGTTGTATGCCACGACGTTGGGGTCGGACTGGAAGGTCTTGGTCGCGGTCGCCGGGACGGAATCCATGACGTCGAGGTTGCCGGACTGCACGTCGGCGTAGGCGGAATCGGTGGAGGTGTAGATCTTGAAGGTCACGCCGTCATTGTTGACCTTGACGTTGCCCTTGTAGTCGGGGTTCTTGACCAGCACGATTTGCTTGTTGTGATCCCAGCTGGAGAACTTGTACGGGCCGTTGCCGACCGGCTTCTCGCCGAAGGCCTTCGGGTCCTTGTAGAAGGATTCCGGCAGCGGGGAGAAGCCCTCGTAACCGACCTTGACCGGGAAGGTGGCGTCAGGCTGGTTCATGGTGACGGTGAAGGTGTAGTCGTCGACGACCTTGAGGCCGGAGAGCTGCTCGTCGCCCTTCAGGCCGTCCTTCTGCAGGTCGTCATAGCCCTTGATGGTCGAGAAGAAGGACGCGCACTTCTGGGCGTTCTTCGCATTGGCGGTGTAGCTCCAGGCCTTGGTGAAGGATTCTGCGGTCACCGGAGTGCCATCGGTGAACTTCCATCCCTTCTTGAGGGTGATGGTGTATTCGCTGGAATCGGCATTCGGCTTGATGGACTGGGCGACTTCGTTCTTCGCGTTGCCCTTGTTGTCGAAGCTCACCAGGCGGGCGAACATCAGTTCGACCGGGCGGCCGCCGCCAGTTTCGTTGGTGTTGCCCGGGACGAGCGGGTTCTGCGGTTCGGAACCGAAGGCGGTGATGATGACCTTGCCGCCGTTGGACGAACCGGAAGTCGAAGATGACGACGAACCGCAGCCGCCGAGCGCCATCGCGAGCGAGCATGCCGCCGCGATCAGCGCAATTGCTTTCTTCTTCATATGTGTTTTTCTCCTGTGTGTGTTTGATTTTGGGACGAATCCCAAAAAACAACGAGGCTCGGGCTCCCGCCCCAACCTCGTTGCTGAACATCGTCAATTCTTATCCCTCTGTGGGACAAGACGCAAGATGATGTTCTCGTTGCCATCTGCAACGCCTCGCGCATCAGGTGTTCAATCGCGACGTCGTCCAAGGCCTTACATGACAAGAATTTCCAAGGGTGCCTAGGGCATGCCGGATACTTGCCACTCGACGTGGCCCGCCGATGTTTTCGCAACCATTGTTACGAGTCGGTTAATTTTCTTCTCGTTCCGCGCACAACGCGCGACAAGCCTGCGGGCGCGCAGGGACATGCAGATTAGATGTTCCGCGTGTGGTTTGTTGTTTGCCAATATAGATTTGACGGAGGAAAAACAGCGTTCGCTCGTCGTTGCAATATGCTCCCGGACCGGTCGCACCGGGCGCAACTTGGATAACGGCGAGCGCTCTTGCGAACCGAATCGGTTGTCGGCATGCGTTCTCCGGTTCGGTAGCGGATTATCCAGCCAAAGCATGTCGGGCACCGCCGCAGCATCGTACCATTCAGGCGCGCGGGAAAGCCTGCCGGTAGCGTTGTTTGAGCTGTTCCATCGAAACGTGGGTGTACCGCTGGGTGGTACGCAACGAGGCGTGCCCGAGCATCTCCTGCACTTCACGCAGATCGGCGCCGCCGTCGAGCATATGGGTCGCGGCACTGTGCCGCAAGGCGTGCGGACTGATGTCCGGAACACCCGCCTTGCGAGCCTCGCGATGTACGACCTGCCGGACAATCCGCTGGTCGACCCGGCCGCCCCGGCGACCAAGGAACAACGCCTCCCCAGAAAGATCGCATGCAAGCGCGGGGCGTCCGGCTTGCAGCCACTGGTCCAGAGCACGCGCCGCCGGCGCTCCGAACGGAACGACACGCTGCTTATCCCCCTTGCCGGTGACGCGGACGGTGCGCTGGGCGAAATCGATGTCGGCAATGTCGATGCCGACAAGTTCCCCGACGCGGATGCCCGTCGCATAGAGCAGCTCCATCATCGCAGCGTCGCGGACGGCGATTGCATGGTCCGCAGGCGAACCGCCGGTCTGGTGCCGTTGACATTCCGGTTGTTGCCCACCGCGCTCCGATCGACGCTGTCCTTGCTGAGGTCCTTGCTGGTGTCCCTCTCGCGCCGCCCCTGCACTCCCCCGCGCTGTGTACGCATCCGCATCATCCATCAGGGTTTTCGCCTGTGCTTCGGTCAATACCGCCGGAAGCACGGAAGGGATTTTCGGGGTCATGAGCAGGGCAGCGGGGTCGCTGTCAATCAGCCCTTGATCCTGCGCCCAACGGAAGAAGCCACGGACCGCCACGGTCCTGCGCGCCATGCTGGAACGCGCGTATCCGCGGGCGCTTTCACTGGACATCCACGCCCGCAAATCGTCCACATTGACCCGATCGAGCGCTTCGAGGCCATCGATATTCATGGTGACGAGGCAGTCCAGCACATCGATGCGATACGCTTTCAGCGTATTGTCGCTGGCGGCGCGATTGACGCGAAGATCGTGGAGGAACTCGTCGATAACCGCTTCGATTTGGGCGCCGACGAGCTGCTCCATCTGTGACGAGGATTCCTTCTTGTCACAAGCCCGTCCGTCCGCTGCGCCACCTGACCGGCGAGCGCCCGGTTTGCGTCGTTCCCGTTCCATCTGTGTATACCTTCCGTCTGCCCGTATCTACTCGTTCACGCTCGTCCGCTTATCCTTGTTCGCCCATAATAGTTGCCATAGTACGCAGCCGCGATCTACGCCGATACGTGAACGGCCATAAGATGGGCACCACGGCATATCCGCATATCCGCATATCCGTGGTGTTGACCGCAGGCCCGATCTGCGCGGAACCCCAGCAAGCGAGGAGACCATGTTCATCGTTCCACAACCCGAACCGCACAACACCGCGGGGAACACCTACGTCCCGCCCGCGAAGCGAGAGCCGCGCGACCTGTCCGGCGCCATCGGCGGGAGCGGGGTGCCGAGGCTTCCACGCGAGATTCCATCTGGTGCCCGCATCGTCGTCCGCACGAAGGCAGGTGCGGACCCGAACACCGGCAGAATGACGTATCGGGATTTTGTCGGGCATGTGCAGCAGTGGAACGGAACCACCCTGAAGATGATCCGCGACGCCGCCGCCAACGGGTCTCGCCCCGAACAGCAGGTCAGTATCGAGGCCGATAGCATCGTGCGGCTCAAGCCGGTTCCGGAACGCCCCGGCACAGCGGCACGTCGAAAGGCATCCGACAAGGCTTAGGAACGACCGCGCGCAAATCGGGAATTCAGATGCGAATCGCGCAATCAGACGACTTCTCCCAATATCCAGCACCTGGTGTGGGCGTGCCCGGTCAACTCAACCATCGAGGCGGTCGGAACCGGGACACGAAACCGATGACGTGAAACTACAGGCAACTGGAACCAAAAACACAAAACCGGACACACACAACCACACGCCACTGAAATCGCGGGCCGTCCCGCGGATGTCGCATAATCAGGCAGGCAGATGTCACGCACGCACTAGCGCAGCGGACACCACCGCCGGGCGGCGCTCGACCACCGCGACGGCATCCGAACGCCACCACGTCACCTGCTCGCCGCGACGTGCCGATTCCAACAGTTGGTCACGCCACGTGGCGAGATTGAGCGGCATGTCCATCGTCACCGGCGTTTCCGCCTGAGTATTCGCGCGCACGCACGCCGCCTTGTAGTCGCGGAATGGTTGGCCGTGGGCGAAGAACTCTCCGATCTGCCGGTTGTCCTCGTCGTGCAACGCGTCAGCGACTGCGACAAGGCGATCGGCCATATGTCGCAACAGCGTTTCGACATTCTCGGCGTCCTCATCGACCATGGCACGGGTTCGCTGCGGATCAGTCAACGCCACACGGGTCATGTCACGCCACGATCCTGCGGCGAGGGCTGCGGCGATATTGCGGTCGGGATTGTCCGTCAGCTCATTGATCAACGCCGTGGCGACCACATGCGGCATGTGAGAGATCAGCGCCGCGGCGCGATCATGCGTGCCGTCGTCGATGACGATGCACCGATTGGCGCACCCCTCGGTGATCATGCGCGCTACCACAAGGAAACGCCGGTAATCTGTCGATTCGTCCACGGTGATCGCCCACAAGGCATGGTCGAACAGGCTTGGATCGGAAGCCTCGAAGCCGGAACGCTCGGTTCCAGTCATCGGATGGGCGCCCACATAGCAGTTCCCCAGACCCGCGGCGACGACCTGCTGCCGCACCAAGGCTTTTACACTGCCGACATCGGTCAGGGTGGTCGTCGTGCGGTCGATGACCAGGGCAAGCCGGGAGAGCATCTGTGGCATGGCTTTCAGCGGATTGCACAATACGATGAGATCGGGGCGTGCACCGGGATGCCCGGCGAGTTCCTCGAGCGAGTCCACGCATACGATGCCGTCCCGTCTGGCCTGTTCATACGGGTGCGGACGATGGTTCCACGCAATCACCCGATACCCGTTGGCCGCCAGATGGCGTGCCAGGGAGCCACCGATCAGGCCCAATCCGACAATGCCGATTGTCATGCCCGTCTTGTCTGCCATCGTATCCGTCTCCCTTCCTCGTTCTGCCGTGTGCGCCATACTTGTCGAGTCTGTCGCGTTCGTCGAGCCTGTCGCATTCGCCGTATCGGTCGCGGCGATCGCCGAGCCCGTGATGCCCTCCGCATAGCCGCATGCTAACCGCCGCCCGGAATCATCACTCACCACAGCAACTCCCTTGCGGCATCAACACTGCTATCCCACGCCTCTGGAATGGCATGGGGGTCGAAGCACACTCCCCCTTGCGGCAGCATCCATTCATTGACCGGCGGATTCGGGCGCTCCCTGCGCGGGTAGACCGCTAGGGTCTTCACCCAGTCGCCATGTTCGACAACCTCGGTCAGCACACTGCGGAAATGCGGTTGCCATGGGGCCGCATCCACGGCAGCGACGAAACTGTAAGTCCCCGCATGCCCCTTGATCGGGCGGGAGATGAAGCTGGTCATATTCAGTCCGGCGTCACGTAACACGTCCAGGAGATTCGCCAGTACGCCGGGCCCTGTGCTCAACGGGATGAACGCGATGATCGTTTCGAACTCGCTGTTGCCGTCCGCCTTGACTTGCGCCATCAGCGAGGGCACATCATCCCGGCGGGCGAGAACGAGGAACTCGGTTCGAGCGCCGTGATAATCCTGCACATGGTGTTCCAGCGTGTCCAAATGGTATAATTCGCCGCAAATCGATGGGCCGAGCGCCACTTGGCCGTCACGCACGTCCCGGCAGGCGGCCGCGTTCGACGTGGCGGGCATGAGCGTGAGATGATGCCGGGCGATAAATCGCTGGCATTGTGCCAATCCGTGTGGGTGTGCAGTCGCTTCACGGAGCGCGACGCCTCGTTTCGCGCTCCCCTGTGGCACAAACGCGTCGAACACGACATCGACGCCGACATGGGCAAAGCCGACAACGTCATCCGCGTCGATCATCATATCGAGGTTCGGGACCACATACCCTTCGACATTGTTTTCCCACGCGATGACACCCCATCCCTCGCCGTCGCGCACATGCGCCATGACCTTGGGGATGGTGCTTTCCGGCATCGGAGTGATGTTCTCCGACAGCGATGCAAGCATCCGGCTTGCACACACCGCCGCCTGATGAGTGAATGAGCCTTGCGGGCCCAGATAATACAACGGGAGCGACTGGCGCCGACTTGCAGCCTCAAATGCGCGATTACCGTCGCAAACAGTGTTGTCGGTGATGTCTTGGCTCATTGGACTTCCTTGTCTTGCGCGGTGTTGCCGGTGTCTGTGCCATCGGCGGTGCCGCTTGCAGCCGCCGCGTGTGCCGCCGGCCGGATGTCGTCATCCACGGTGATACGGAACCATCGTTTGGGCAGGAACAGCAGGATGACTTGCACCACAATCATGCCGTACAGCCATATCATGCCGACATGCTCACTCCAGAACGGTACCGCCGAGGGGTCCCCGAACCCCACCGGCGCCAATGCGCCCGAACCACGTGGAGCCACCGCAAGCCCCCACGCGACAATCGAGGACGCCGCCACATGGACTCCCAGCCCCAGCGCGCCGGCGCGTGACCGCGCGCACCACGCGGACAGCACGATAACAAGCAATGCGAGGACCAGGCCGTACGGAATATTCGCGGACGCGCCCAGCCGATGCGCAAGCGTGCCGATCATGCCGACCGCGGCGCCAGCGAGCAGCGAAATGGTCATCCGTGTCGGATACGACTGGCGATGCGACCACGGCAGGTCGCGCCCCGAAGCTGGTGAAGAAGTCATATGTCCAGTATGCCTTCCCGCCGCGAAAAACGCCCCGCTGCTTCCACACCGGCGAATCCCTCGCGCTTGTACACCGCGAAACAACATCGCGAAAACGACGACGCCGTCTGCACCCAGACCATGCCGAGTGCAGACGGCGTCAGACCGTCAATCGTCTTCGCGTGTCAAGAGCGCGATGACGGTGTCATGCCTTACTTGGCTGCCGCGTTGTTCTGGCGACGCTGCTTGGCGCGCCACTTGTACCATTCGTCGCGGCTAAGGATGATCTTGCGCACGCGGATGGCTTCCGGCGTCACCTCGACGCATTCGTCCTCGTTCGCGAAATCAAGCGATTCCTCGAGGCTCATCTTGATTGGCGGGGTGAGCGTTTCAAGCACGTCGGCGGTGGAGGAACGCATATTGGTCATATGCTTGGCCAGCGTGATGTTGACATCGAGCTCGTCAGGCTTGTTGTTGATGCCGACGACCTGACCTTCGTAGACCGGGGACTGCGGCTCGACGAAGAACTGGCCGCGGGCCTGCAGACGCTGCATGGCGTACGGGGTGGCGACACCGGCGCGATCGGAGACCATGGAGCCGTTCTGGCGGGTCACGATCTCACCTGCCCACGGGGCGTAGCCAGCGGAGATGGAGCTCGCGATGCCTGTACCGCGCGTGGCGGACAACAGTGCGGTGCGGAAGCCGATCAGACCACGGGACGGCACGGTGAATTCCAGGCGCACCCAGCCGGAACCGTGGTTGGTCATCGAATCCATACGGCCCTTGCGGTCGGCCAGCAGCTGCGTGACCGTACCCATGTACTCCTCGGGCACGTCGATGGTGGTGTTCTCCATCGGCTCGTTGATCTTGCCGTCGATCATCTTGGTGACCACCTGCGGGCGGCCGACGGTCAGCTCGTAACCTTCGCGGCGCATCTCCTCAGCGAGGACAGCCAGCGCGAGTTCGCCACGGCCCTGGACCTCCCACGCGTCAGGACGGTCAGTCGGCAGCACCTTGATGGACACGTTGCCGATGAGCTCGCGGTCGAGACGATCCTTGATCATACGGGCGGTAAGCTTGTGATCCTTGCCTTCACGGCCAGCCAGCGGGGAATCGTTGACGCCGAAAGTCATGGAGATCGCAGGATCGTCGACATGGATAAGCGGCAGCGGACGCGGGTCGTTCGGGTCGACGATGGTTTCGCCGATCATGATGTCGCTTACACCGGCGACAGCGACGATGTCGCCGGGGCCTGCGGATTCCACCGGGATGCGGTCCAGACCCTGCGTGCGCAGCAGTTCGGAGACACGGAAGTTCTCAATCGAGCCGTCCACGCGGGACAGGCCGTAGGTCTTGCCCTTCTCGAGCAAGCCGTTGTACACGCGCACGAGGCCGAGACGTCCGAGGAAGTCGGAGGAGTCGATGTTTGCGACATGGGCCTGCAGCGGTGCGCCCTCCTCGTACTGCGGGGCGGGGATGTTGGCGATAATCGATTCGAACAGCGGTTCGAGGTTGTCGTTGTCCGGCAGGGCGCCGTCGGCAGGCTGGTCGGCGGAAGCGTAGCCGACCTTCGCGGCGCAGTAGATGACCGGCAGGTCGAGCAGGGAGTCGAGATCAAGGTCGACGCCCTCCTCCATGACGTCCTGAGCCAGGCCGAGCAGCAGATCAGTGGATTCGCTGACGACTTCGGAGATGCGGGCGTCCGGGCGGTCGGTCTTGTTAATGCACAGGATGACCGGCAGCTTCGCCTCGAGCGCCTTGCGCAGCACGAAACGGGTCTGCGGCAGCGGGCCTTCGGACGCGTCGACGAGCAACACCACGCCGTCGACCATGGAAATACCGCGCTCGACCTCGCCGCCGAAATCGGCGTGGCCGGGAGTATCGATCACGTTGATGGTGATGCCGTTGGGCTCGCCGTACTTCGCGGCAAGGGGGCCGGTGTACTTGACCGCCGTGTTCTTGGCGAGGATGGTGATGCCTTTCTCGCGTTCCAAATCGTTGGAATCCATGACGCGGTCCGGGACTTCCTCACGTTCGTTGAAGACGTGGGACTGCTGGAGCATGGCGTTGACCAAGGTGGTCTTGCCGTGATCGACGTGCGCTACAATTGCCACATTACGGATATCACCGCGAACTGCCATCAATTACCTCTCTTAATTGCATGATTTGTCTACGTATCACTCTCGGATGCGGGAATCACCCACCTACCGCTTACACATAAACCGTCACAAGATTACCGGCGGACCACGACAGGTTGAATCGGCTGTCCGCGAAGCACACAGGCCGGCCACGGCGACGGGCTACAACGCGCCAAGCTGCTCCCCCGCCGCCTCGCGGACCACTTGTCCTGCGTCGGCCGGCAGGAACGGGGCCAACGACGGCAAATCGTCCAACGAATCGAGGCCCATGTATTCGAGGAACAATCCGGTCGTCTCCAGCAACGCGGCGTGTGTCTGGGGATCCGCGCCATGTTCCTGCACCAATCCGCGCACGGTCAGCGATCGGATCACGCCGTCGGAATTGACGCCTCTGATGGAAGCGATCTGGGCGCGAGTCATCGGCTGCTTGTACGCGATGATGGCGAGCGCCTCGAGCGCCGCCTGCGACAGGCGGGAAGTTTGCCCGTCAGTAACGAACGCTCCGACAACCGGTTCGAACTCGCTGCGACTGACATACTGCCATCCACGAGCGCTGCTGCGCAAAGCAAAGCCTCGCGGGGCGATGCCGTGTTCGAGATCCCCGTCGTATTCGCGTTGGAGCGATTCGAGCGTGTCGCGGACATCCTTGGGATCGCAATGCAACGCGTGCGCTAGGTCCCGCTCCTGTTGCGGCCCGTCCGCAACCATCAGCACCGCTTCAAGGCACGCGGGCAATCCGCCGGGAAAATCATCCACTTGCCAAGCCTGCTGTAGCTTGTCCGAGCCACCCGGAGCCGCCGTGCCGCTCTGAGAGGCCATCTCACGCTTCGTATTGTCTTCGATCATGACATATCCTTCTCGCCAACCAATTGAGCAGTATCCCGCCCCGGCATCCACCTGACGAACAACGGTTCGAACGGCCCAAACTGGCGGTATTGCACGGCTCCCTGCTTGAAAAACACGAGAATGGCGAAGAACCGCGCGACCACCTCAAGCGTACCGTGTGCGTCCTCGCACAGCTTGGAGAACGCCATGCCCTCTCCGGCGGGCAAGGCGCGTAGGCGATCGCGAACCAACGTGGATTGCTCCCGCAAATCAACCAACGGCACATGCAATTGATGCGTTGCAACATGTTCCAGCGGCGCGTTCGTCAATGCCGCCGCGGCGATTCCCGCAAGCTCCTGCGGGGTGAGCGTCCACACCAGTTGCGGCAGCATCGCAGCAAAGGCAGGGTCAGCGTTGCCTGGATGGGCATGACGCGCATTGTCCTCCATACGCGCCCGGAAATCGGACGCCGCCTGTTTGAACGCATGATATTGCAGCAGTCTAGCGAACAGGAGATCGCGTTCCCGCAACGCCTCCATGCTGCGTTCGTCCTGGGTGCCGTCTTCGTCATGCGGCAACAAGGCAGCGCTTTTCGCTTCGATGAGCACGGATGCCACATCGAGGAACGCACTCGCCTCATCCATATTGCGCTCAGTGTCGAGCGTGCGCACGTATGCAAGAAATTCTTCCGTGATGGCGGACAGGGACACTTCAGTCAGTTCGAGGCGTCTGTTGGCGATCATGCCCAACAGCACGTCGAACGGGCCAGCGTAGTTGTCCAGATTGACGGAGAAACCGTCCGCAGCCGGCATGTCCGCCATTGCCGTCATGGCCGGCGTACCGGTTTCATCACTTTGGACACCGTCCGACGCCTGCACCGACCCCTGCACGGATGGCGACTGCCCACTCACGGCGTAACCGCCAACGTTCAGGCGACGACTCCGCGCGCGACCATTTCGCGGGCGACTTCACGATATTCCTGTGCGGTTTTGTGGTTCGGCGCGTATATCGTAATCGGCGCGGCGGCGACTGTCGCATCGGGCAGTTTGATGGATCGGGAGATCACCGTATGGAACACCTTGTCGCCGAACGCCTCATAGATGCGCTGCAGCACTTCCTCGGAATGCAGGGTGCGTGTGTACATGGTGACCAGCACCCCGTCGATTTCAAGGGAAGGGTTGATGCGCGACTGGACTTTCTCGATGGACTGCATGAGCAGCGCCACGCCACGCAACGCGAAGAACTCAGCGGCAACCGGAATCATCACGCCGTCCGCCGCAGTCAGCGCGTTGACGGTGAGCAGGCCGAGGGACGGCTGGCAGTCGATGATGATGAGATCGTATTCATCACGTACTTTGCGCAGTACACTAGCGAGAATCTGCTCACGACCCACTTCGGTGACCAATTGGACTTCCGCCGCAGACAAATCGATATTCGCGGGCATGACGTCAAGGTTCTTGAAATCCGTATGTTGGATGATGTCGTGCGGGTCGACGGACGGGTCGAACAGGGCGGTGTACACGGTGTTGTCCACGGTGTTCGCGTTGATGCCGAGACCGACCGTAGCCGCGCCCTGCGGGTCGAAATCGACGATCAGCACACGACGACCGTACTGGCTGAGCGCGCCGGCGATATTGATGGAGCTGGTGGTCTTGCCGACGCCGCCTTTCTGATTGCACATCGCGATAACGCGCGCAGGCCCGTGCTCGTGGCGCGGCTGTGGCGCAGGAAACGTCTCATATTCTCGTCCCAGTAAATCCGTTGGCATACCGTTCACTGTACCAAGCGGCGTGTCCACGTCCGGCTGCGCCTCACCCTCGGCATCCAACTCATCATCGTCGGATGCATGAATCGATTGCGTTGCGCCAGTATTCGTGCCCATAATCGGCAATAATCCCTGACGGGTGTCGCGCATCGGGGTCATCGTGTCATCCACGCCTGCTCCTTCCCGCGTATCCGCCGCGGATACGCCTGACGTGCGACCGCGTCGCCGCACACCGAACACCATCGTATCGCCCGCCGTCCCAGCGGCTGTATTATGCCGGACGGTCATCTCGCCCGTGGATGAGCGGTCATATACGTTTCCATCAATGTTTCCGGTGCGATATGCGTGTAGATTTGCGTGGTCGTGACCGACGCATGCCCCAGCAGTTCCTGCACGGTGCGCACATCGGCGCCACCTTGGATCAAATGCGTGGCGAAGGAATGGCGCAAGGTATGTGGGTGCAACGGACGGGCCAGATGCGCCCGCTCCCCCGCAATGCGTACGGCGTCCCAAGCGCTTTGCCGCGACAGGCGCTGGCCGCGGCGGTTGAGGAACACCGCCCGCAGCTCGGGCTGCTTGGCTTTGCTCGCGAGCGCAGGCCGACCGAGGTCTCGATACCGTTCCAATGCGTCACATGCGTAGCTGCCGATCGGCACCAGCCGCTGCTTTGACCCCTTGCCGGTGAGCCTGACCAGTCGGTCATCGAAGTCAATATCAGCGAAATCCACGCCCACGGCCTCGGAAATACGAGCACCGGTAGCATACAGGAATTCGAGCAACGCCTTGTCCCGCAAGACTACGGGATCTTGACTTCCGTGCATCGCCGCGGCATCCAATAATGTCGAGACCTCGTCGATTGTCAAAACGTCCGGCAGATGTGATCCGCCTTTCGGGGCGCGCACTTTCGCGGAGGCATCGTCGCTGACAGCGCCACGAGATAATGCGAATCGGTGAAATTCGTGGATACTGGCGAGATGGCGCCGGCGGCTTGCCACGCTCTGGCCTTGCCCGGCAAGCGATTGCGCATAGGCTTGCACATCCTGCTGCCGAATTCCGTCCATCGAGCGGATGCCGTGATCTTCCATCCAGGTGATATAGCGATCGAGATCCGACCGGTAGGCATCGACGGTCGCGTCCGCGAGGCCGCGTTCCACGGCGATATGCCCGATGAACGCTGACAGCTGGTCGCGCAGCGATGACGACAGCGTCGTCGACGGATTCAATCGCTCAGCCATCGTCCCATCATCTCCCGTGCCGGTGTTGTGCCGGTGTACCTACATGTTCTGTGCTGTTGCATATGGTACAGGCACGGCAACACGACGACGGTTGTCCGTTCCTGCGTTCACCGTGCAAGTTCACCTGATCGAGCACCACGTCTCGGTTCCTGATGGGTGTCGGAGACAACGTGCTGCCAATACAACGGGCGGCTGACACTACGGGTTGCTAATACAACGCATTACTGATACAAACTGTCTGCACTGAGACCGGTCTTGGCGTAGACAGTTTGTGAAGGTGGGCGACGGCACCCGATCCGTGACAGGACACCATCGCATCCGTCTCCGTCGGACACACATGCCAACCAACGGGCAGAACATACGACAATGCCCCCGGCTCCTTAGAGGAGTCGGGGGCATTGTGAGACGTTACAACGGTCAGCGGGGTTCAGACCTCCGCATCGCCGCTATGCTCACGGATGCGCTCAGGCAGCGACCGGGGCGTTCACATCAGCCGGCAGCGCAGCCTTGGCGGCGTCGACGATGGTCTTGAACGTGTCCGGATCGGAGACGGCGAGCTCGGCGAGAGCGCGACGGTCGAGTTCGATGCCGGCGAGACGCAGACCCTGCATGAAGCGGTTGTAGGTGATGCCTTCAGCGCGGACGGCGGCGTTGATGCGCTGGATCCACAGCTTGCGGAAGTCACCCTTACGCGCCTTACGGTCACGGTAGTTGTAGGTGAAGGAGTGCAGCAGCTGCTCCTTGGCCTTACGATACAGACGGGAGCGCTGGCCGCGATAGCCGGAAGCCCTCTCGAGAACGACGCGACGCTTCTTGTGGGCGTTGACTGCGCGCTTGACACGTGCCATAGTTATTTCCTCAGCTTTCTATTCGTCTAGTAACTCAACGGGCTTCGGCTCAGCGACCGAGCAGACCGCGCATCTTCTTCGCTTGCGACGTGGCCAGCACCTCGTCAGCGGACAGGTGACGGCGCTTCTTGGCCGACTTGTGCTCGAGGTTGTGGCGCATACCGGTGCCGGCGTGCATGAGCTTGCCCGAGCCGGTGACGCGGACGCGCTTGGAAGCGGCGGAATTGGTTTTCATCTTCGGCATTGCTGCCCTCCTTGTGATTATCTATCACATCGTGTTGGATAGCGTGGGCGAATGGGCTCGGCCCATCCGACACATTCATTTGGCTTACTTGGAAGGCTTGTCTTCCTTCTGTCCGCCGGAGGCGACAGCCTCTTTGGCGGCTTGGGCCGCCTTGGCCTTCGACTCCTGCTTGGCTGCGAGGCGAGCCGCCTGGCGTGCCTGGCGCTCCGCACGCGATTCGGCGCCGCGACGGCGCTGCTCGGACTGCGTGTGCACCTTCTTGCCCTTGGGCGCAAGCGTCATGATGATGTTGCGGCCCTCCTGCTTCGGCGCAGATTCAACCGTGCCGTAATCCTGTACCTCGTCAGCGAGCTTCTCGAGAAGCTCCACGCCGCCGATCGGTCGGGACTGCTCGCGGCCACGCAACATGATGGTGACCTTGACCTTGTCGCCGCCTTCAAGGAAGCGGATGACATGGCCCTTCTTCACCTCGAAGTCGTGGGCGTCGATCTTGAGACGGAAACGGATCTCCTTGATTTCGGCAGTGCTCTGATTTCGGCGCGCTTCACGGGCCTTGATCTTCTCGTTGTACTTGTACTTGCCGTAATCAATGAGCTTGGCCACCGGAGGCTTCGCGTTCGGTGCCACCTCGACGAGATCGAGGTTCGCTTCCTTCGCCAAGTTCAGCGCAACCGTGGTCGCGATGACGCCGACCTGCTCGCCGTTCGGGCCAATCAGGCGCACTTGGGAGACGCGAATCTCGTCGTTAATGCGTGGTTCGTCGCTAATGATGACTCCAATCCTCATATTTCCTGAAGCGGATTCCCCTCAGAACCGTTCGCGGCGAGTTCATGGAAGACACTGACACAATCTCGTCATACGAACCCGTACAACCAAATCGTCATTCAACAATGCGTTGACACGCATCAAGGTCTAGCCTTGAACCCGAAACCACGACAGGCTTCCAGGTGGGGTTAACACCCGCTTTCTTGATTTCTCAAGCCGGTGCAATAGCTTAGCACATGGCCGGACCAAATGCAGCCGCGTGTCGCGACCTCGTTGCGAGCGATGTCCAGACAACGCAACTCCCCGGCGGACTCAAGTCCCGCGATCCGACCGGCCGCCATTATACTGGTCGCAGATCAGGAAGGAAGCCCCATGGAACAGGAACGCCAGCGACGCCAGCAACCGCGCGACACCGACATTGCGGCTACGACATGCGTCGTTTTCGCGGCAGGCACGTATTTCGGCGGACGTCCTTCGGTCCCGCCGAACGCATTCGTCATCGCCGCCGACGGCGGTCTCGACCACGCACATGCCCTGGGCATCCGCGCGGATGCGGTCATCGGCGACTTCGATTCCATCAGCGGGCCGGTTCCAGAACAATCGGGCACCATCCGCCTACCTGAAGAGAAAGACGATCCTGATTTGTTGTCCGCCTTGAAAGTCGGTTGGGCCAAGGGCGCCCGGACTTTCCATATATATGGTGCGCTCGGCGGGCGTGTCGATCATTCCATCGCCAATATCCAGATCCTTGCACGTCTGGCAGCCCACGGCGGCATCGGCTACCTGTTCGGCGACGGCACCGTCGTCACCGCGATATCGGACGGTTCGCTCTCCTTTTCCGCGGATGCCGCGACACGCGGCGCCGGGCACATGGTATCGGTGTTCTCGCACAGCGACCAATCGACCGACGTCACCGAACGCGGCCTCAAGTATCGTCTCGAACACGCCACTATGTTCAACGACACGGTCCAAGGCGTCAGCAACGAGTTCCTGACCGCCATCCCCGCGGTCGTCAGCGTCGGCTCCGGCACGCTGATCGTCACGTTCCCCATCGAAGCGGGACTGCCCCATGTCGAGCGTCTGCACGCATTCAGCGGCGACCTGGGCGCGTTGAGCACCGCAGTGTCCGCAGCGCTTGCGACACCGCGTCAATCGGCGTGACGATGACCACGATTGCAGGGAATTACCCGGGGGTCTTCGCGCCAAGGAAACCGTTCGCCACGGTCTGCAAGCATCTTGCGAAAACTAACGTTTGCAATGGCCGATAACGTTCAGCAACGTTGCACAGGACACTCATGGAAATCACATAACAGTTGCGCCTTCAGCATGATTGCTGCCCCGACATTCGTACACCGTGAGCATTACAGTGGGTAGCGTTGGTAAACAATGGCCGAGGCGCGTGCCCGCTTACGCCCGCGCACGCCGAAGCCTGATCCCTAAGGGAGATATACATGACAGTAAAGATTGGTATCAACGGCTTCGGCCGTATCGGTCGTCTTGCGTTCCGCCGCATCTTCGAGCTGCAGGCTCGTGGTGGTCAGGCCGGTGACATCGAGGTCGCAGCCATCAACGATCTGACGACCCCGTCCATGCTGGCTTACCTGCTGAAGTACGACAGCACCCACGGCACCTTCCGTCATGACGATGGCACCCCGGTCGAGGTCACCTCCACCGATCACTCCATCATCGTGGACGGCAAGGAATACACCGTGTACGCCGAGAAGGACGCCAACAACATCCCGTGGGTCAAGAACGACGGTGTTGAATACGTGCTCGAGTGCACCGGCTTCTACACCTCCGCCGAGAAGTCCCAGGCGCACATCAACGCTGGTGCCAAGAAGGTCCTGATCTCCGCTCCGGCCAAGGACGAGACCACCCCGACCGTTGTGTACGGCGTGAACCATAAGATCCTGAAGCCGACCGACACCATCGTGTCCGCCGGTTCCTGCACCACTAACTCCATGGCCGCCATGGTCAAGCTGCTGAACGACAAGTTCGGCATCAAGGCTGGCTTCATGACCACCATCCACGCCTACACCGGCACCCAGATGCTGCTCGACGGCCCGCGCTTCCCGAAGGCCCGCAACAACCGCGCCGCTGCGATCAACACGATTCCGCATTCCACCGGCGCCGCGAAGGCCATCGGCAAGGTCGTCCCGGAGGTCAACGGCAAGCTCCAAGGCCATGCCCAGCGCATCCAGGTCCCGGATGGCTCCGTCACCGAGCTGACCACCGTTCTCGAGAAGGCCGCAACCGTTGACGAGATCAACGAAGCCTTCAAGGAAGCCTTCTCCGACACCGATTACTACGGCTACAATGCCGACGGCATCGTGTCCTCCGACATCATCGGCGACACCCACGGTGGCGTGTTCGATCCGACGCAGACCGACGTCAACACCGTTGACGGCCTGACGCTGGCTCGTACCGTCTCCTGGTACGACAACGAGTACGGCTTCACCTCCAACATGATCCGTACCCTGCTGTACTTCGCTGAGCTCAACAAGTGAGCTTAGCTTAGCGTTCCAGCGCTGAACAACCCCTCGGAAGCGATTCCGAGGGGTTTTTCTTATGCCGCCCGTCAACCGGTGGTGCAAGCATGTGGGGCATGGGCAAGAAGAAACACAACGACAAAGGCATGGGCTCGACTCCGGCAACCCTGCAACTGGAACGCGCCGGCGTGGAGTTCAAACTGTATGAATACGACCACTCGAACGACCACATGGATGAGGGGTATGGCGTCGAGGCGGCGGAAAAACTCGGTCTCAACCCCAAGCAGGTGTTCAAAACCCTGATGGCGGATACCGGCAAGGAGCGCGTAATCGGTGTCGTCCCGGTCAGCGGCCATATGGATTTGAAGGCCCTGGCGGCAGCGGTCGGTGCGAAGAAAGCAGCGATGGCCGACCCGAAAGTCGCGATGCGTGAAAGCGGCTATGTGGTCGGCGGCATCTCCCCGCTCGGCCAGCGCACCCGGCATAAAACCGTGCTGGATGACAGCGCCCTGCAATTCGATGAAATCCTTGTGTCCGGTGGCAAGCGCGGCCTGAGCGTCGGCGTCAATCCGCACGATCTGGTCGCTGTGCTCAACGCGACGACCGCGCCGATCGGCACGTGGTGACGGCTACGCCGACGCACCCCGCCGCGGCCTAGCGCGCGGCTATGCTCCCCATACGTTTGTGCTTTCCTCGCGCTTGCGCTTCCCTATCGCTTGCGCAATGCTGCGGGGAGTACAAAATGCATGTTCTCCTTGACAGTCTCGACATAGGAGACATCGGTGAATCCAAGCGGCCGAAGCGTCTCGACCACGCCGTCGACCAGCGAATCAGGCACCGAGGCGCCCGAGGAAACACCGACCGTGTCAACGCCCTCGAACCAAGCCGGATCCATTTCCGCGGCATCATCGACGCGGTGAGCGCGCCCCCGCTCCCCCAGCGCTTCCTGGGCGACTTCCATCAGCCGCACTGAATTCGACGAGTTCGCCGACCCGACGATGACCACGCATTGTGCCCGTTCGGCAACCGTTTTCACCGCGGTCTGCCGGTTCTGCGTTGCATAGCAGATGTCTGAGCTCGGCGGCTCCTCAATCCAATCAAAGCGCTGCTTGAGCGCCGCCACCACGCCGGCGGTCTCATCGACGCTCAACGTGGTCTGAGTGAGCAGCACCAGCTTCTGCCCTGGCCGGAAATCGAGATCAGCGACATCATCCTCATGTTCGATCAGATGGACATGCTCCGGCGACTCCCCCACCACGCCGACGGCCTCATCATGCCCGCGATGCCCGATATACACGATCTCATAGCCCTCACGGACGAACCGCAGCACCTCACGATGGACTTTGCTCACCAACGGGCAGGTCGCGTCGACGATGAACATGCCGCGCCGCTTGGCTTCCGCCTGCACTTGCGGCGACACGCCATGCGCGGAGAACACCACCGGCACACCCGCGGCGACCGCATCATCGGGGATTTCGGACAGTTCCTCGACAAACACCGCGCCTTGGGCAGCGAGATCGTCGACCACATGGCGATTGTGCACAATCTGGCGGCGCACATACACCGGCGGCAGGCCGCTGTGCGGGTGCGCGGTTTTCACGATGGTCTGCACGGTGGCGATTGCACGGTCCACGCCGGCGCAGAATCCCCTCGGATCAGCCAGAATAATATGCTTGCCGTCGCCGCTCATACCGCTTGTCGCTCCCATCTGTGTCTCAACGCGTTTGCGCACCCCGTTCGAGGCACCATTCATCGTAATGCCTGCCACCATCGCCAACACGGTTTCGGCGAGCCTCACGCAGTTCGTGCACAACACGCCGCACATGCCCGCATCATGTGCCGTGCAAAACCACCGCATACGTACCTAGGCGCACATCGCGATAGCATGGAATCCAGCGACCCGCGCCGAAGCGGTGGCATCCGTAGCGGCGCATATGTTTAGCGGACAGGAGTCAGGGCATGTTCCCACCAAGGACAGGACAGCAGTATCATCTCGTATTCGGCAGGTATGAGGCGACCGTCACCGAGCAAGGCGCGGCATTGCGCAGCCTCACTCTCGACGGCAAGGACATCATCGTGCCGTTCGATGAAGACGATATTCCTAATTGCTGCCGCGGACAGCTGCTCATCCCCTTCCCCAACCGTATCGAAGACGGCGAATACGAGTTCGAAGGAACACAGTATGTGCTGCCGATCGACGAACATGAACGCCATAACGCGATTCACGGGTACGGCTACCGCGCGTATTGGACGCGGCTTGCGCGCACGGACAACAGTGTCAGTCTGCAATGGCGTGCGCCCGCACTGGAAGGCTACCCGTTCGACGTGGTCGTCACCGCGGATTGCCGACTAGACGAACACGGCCTGTCCCTGACGCTCAGCGCGCTGAACAACGGCTCGACCGACGCACCGTGGGCCGCTGCGATGCACCCTTGGCTGGCCAACGGACGGTACAGCACCGGAGACGCAATCGAGCAGGACAATGCCGAATGCCATCTGCGCGTGCAGGCAGACACGCACGTCGTTGCCGATGACAGGCTCCTGCCGCGAGGAACGGAACCCGTGGACGGCACCATCTACGATCTGCGCGACAACCCGACCTTGGAAGGGCGGCCTTTCGACGACGCCTGGACCGACCTGCATCATGATGAAGATGGCAATGCATCCGCCGTGTTCACTCGCCCGGACGGCATGACCATCACCGTCAGCGGCGGCCCGACCATCACGTCGTTCCAAGTGTGCACAGGAACCGGCTTCCCCGAGGAAATCCGCCCGCAAGGTGTCGCCGTAGAACCCCAGACCGCATACGCGAACGCCTTCCGCAGCGGCAAGGATCTCATCGTCATCAAGCCGGGCGATACAAGTGTCACGAGCATCCGCATCTCTGCGGAACAACGCTGAATCCTGGTCGGACAACGCTGAAGCGGCCCGTCGATTTGTAAACGTCCCGCCGATGTGCGATAATCCCGTAGGCTTACCAATCTTTAGCAAAGGAGTCCATTATGGGTATGCGTGGACGCAAGCGCAAGGCACGTCGCAAAAAAGCCGCTAATCACGGCAAAAGGCCAAATGCCTGAGTTGCGCTGACGGATGTCGCGACACGCCGGTCTACGGTGGCGGCATCCGCGACATCGCATTGCAGCACAAGCTGCATGAACCCTGTGGGTGAAGACATGAATATCGCCCGCAGGGTTTTTCTTTGCCGCAAATCGTTGGGGTTCGTAATTATCGGGTGTCCGTGACGAACAGGGGTATTGCGGGAAGTGTGTCTGGTGGCGGCATGCAGAAGCCAATCAAAGGTTCTGGTCGTCGTGTTTCGCGCACATTCTGCATGCCATGGCATACATGACTTGTCGAACCCCACCGGGACGCAGCGCGTCGGGCCCGTATTCGGCGGGTTGCGTATGCCGGGACATACACGGTCCGGTGTAATGACTCCCAGACAGGGCAGGACGACTTCCATCCGACACGAAACGTATGCCGAAACATACGCAACCCAACATTTCAGCAACGGGTATCAGCCGACAACCCAGTCAACACGGCGAATTTCCGCGCGACGGTGGTTCAATGCGCGTCGGGGTATGTGGGGAAGGTCCAGCCTTCGGGGACAGACAAATCGGTGACCGTCACAATCTCCGTGCCAGGCACCCGCACACGGCGTACCACCACCGTGCCGCCAGTCGGGCGCGGGGCATTAGCGTGGCGTACGACGTCATCGGGCTGCAGATCTGTGACATGCCCATCAACGCCGTCGGCGACATGGAGGTCACAGGCGTCGCGAACATCACGCGCATCACGGACATCCTCATGTCCGCATTCCTCTTCACGGCAGCAAGCATCCAAGGTACGATGCAACCGCTCGATCAGACATTCCGGCGCCGCCTGCGGACGCAGATAGGAACGCATCATCGCGATGAGCGCCCTCTCCTGCGCATCGCAACAGGATTCGGGATCGAAACACTCATGCCCGCCGTCACGCGCGGCTTCAACGCCTTCGGGATCGCCGTCCTCGCCCGAGAACGAACCAATCTGCGCGATATGCACATCAGTGCGCGTCACGCCTTCGCGGGTATGGCGGGTGATGGAGATATGGCTATGATGCTCATACTGATTCATGCCGACTCCTTCCTGCGATGCCCGCGGCATGCTGGCTTACATGTGTCGCTATTCATTATGGCCCGCCGTGACTGACTTGGTATGGCCGCGACGCGGTGAATTCGCGACCGGCGAAGAGGAATCAGCTTCGCTTGCACGAGTGCGCCTGACACCATATCCGCGTTCTTTCGCATACGTGGCGAGTTCCTGCTTGAGTTGGGTACGCGCACGGTTGAGCCGGCTCATCACCGTACCGATTTTCACACCTTGCTCGTCCGCCACCTGTTGGTAGGACTTGCCGTCGATCGCAGCGTCGATGAACACCTGCCGACGTTCAGGGCTGAGTTTGTTGAGCGCCGCCATAATCTCTTCGGGCGCATACGTATCGAGATACTGCTGTTCAGCCGATTCCAGGCCTTGCGAAGCGTGTTCGGAGGCGGAGTAGATATCCCAGTCATCGTATTCCCCAGTCGAATCGTTCGCGCGCTGCGGGCGCCGCTTCGCTTTGGCGTACTGGTTGAAATACGAGTTGCGCTCGATTGTAGTCATCCACGCTTCGAAATTGCTGCCCGGTTTGAAGCTGTCAAACGCCTTGAATCCCCGTTCGAAGGTGTCCTGGACCAGATCCTGCGCGTCATCGGGATTATTGGTCAGTTTCATTGCCTGACGGTACAACGTGTTCACCGCGGGCATGGCGAGCTTTTCGAAGCGCTTGCGCTTCTCTTCTGTTGATTCGTTCAGCTCGTTGCTCACCCCACTATTCTATGACGCGCCGCACTCGGCGTTTCGTATTCGGCGACAACGGCGAGCCGCAGTAGCGTCCTGCCGGTGATTGTCTGTTTCGCATCGCACAATGTTCCCTATGACCATGACTTATGACGCACTGATTGCGGCGTTGGAGGAAGCGCCACAACAAAGCGATGACACGCAGCTTGGCTCTTCGTGGCTGCTTGGCTTCGACACCGAAACCACGGGTGTTGCGGCGGGGCGTGACGCCATCGTGTCCGCCACCCTCGTATTGCGCGATCCGCAGCGCGGCCATGAAGGCGACGCCGAGGCCGAGTGGGTAATCAACCCGCATCGGCGGATGAATCCGAGGGCGAGCGCCGTCAACGGCTTCACCGACGACTATCTCGCCGAACACGGCATGGAGCCGACGGATGCAATCGACCAGATTGCGCGGGCTATCGCAGCGGCGCAGGATAAAAACATCCCGCTACTGGCCTATAACGCCCCCTTTGACGTCCATATGCTCGAAGGCGACCTGAATCGCTGGAAGCTGCCCCAAGTCAGCGAGCGCCAAAATCCCGCGGAACCGTCCAACGGCATGCTGGTGGTCGACCCGCTGGTCATCGACCGCGCGGTATCCAAGCGCCACGGCAAGCGCACCCTGACCTTGACCACAGAATATTACGGTGTCGTCCCCACCGGCGATTTCCACAACGCCACGGCGGACACGGTCGCCGCGGTGGACCTCATCAAGCCGATGAGCACTTTGTATCCTCAGGTCGGGCATCTGACCTTGGGTGAGCTGATGGATTGGCAGCGGCAAGCGCATGATGCTTGGCAGACATCGTTCAATCAGTGGCTGGAAAGCCGCGGCCGTACCCCGCTGCACGACCAGTGGCTGTGACCGCATCGGCAGATATCAGGCGAAAATCAGGCGGCGCCGCCGGACTCCCGGCACGCGCCTGCACGGAACCGACACAGCGCACCGTCTACAATGAGGGCGGGCAGACGGGGAACGACAAGAAAGGTTCGCTCATGGCTTTGACTCTGGCTTCGGCCGCACAGCTGCTACAACAGCATCATCTGCTGCACGAAATCGTCCGGGCTGACCGCTGGACGCTGGACGCCGGCGAATTCGAGGGTTCGGACACCCCGTTCTCTTCGGTCACCTATGACACGCGCAAGGTGGAAGACGGTACGCTGCTGTTCTGCAAGGGCGCCTTCCGCCCGGAATATCTTGACGGGATCGATGCGCGCGGGCTGTCGGCATACGTGTCCGAAACCGAGTTTCACGAACGCACCGCAGCCCCGGGACTGATTGTATCCGACGTGCGCAAGGCGATGAGCCTGCTATCCGCGGAATTCTACGGTCGTCCGCAGGAGAAGCTGACCGTGGTCGGCATCACCGGTACCAAAGGCAAGACCACGACCGCCTACTTCACCCACGCCGTGCTCAGCGCCCTCAGCGGCGGCAAGGCGGCGCTGTTCTCGTCGGTCGACAATTGCGTGGACGGCCGCACGTACGTGGAATCCGATCTGACCACGCCGGAATCTCTCGATGCCTTCCGCATGATGGGCGAGGCCGTGAACCATGGCATGCGGTATCTGGTCATGGAGGTCTCTTCGCAGGCGTACAAGGTCAATCGCGTGTACGGCCTGACCTTCGACGTGGGCGTGTTCCTGAACATCTCCCCCGACCATATCAGCCCTATCGAGCACCCGACATTCGAGGACTACCTGTGGTGCAAGCGGCAGATCGTCGACAACTGCCGCACGCTCGTGCTCGGTGCCGACGCGGATCATGCCGATCTGATCAGGCAGCAGGCGCAGCGCGACCGGCGGAGCATCGTCACCTTCGCGCTGCATGACGAGGCGAAACTCACCACGCCCGCCGACGTTGTGGCAAGTCCCGCGGACCCCGCCCATACGCAGTACCGGATCGAGGCCGATGGCGTCGATTTCGGCTTGTTCTCGCTCGCAATTGACGGTGATTTCAACTATGCGAACGCCGCCGCGGCGCTGGCGATCGTCCACGCGTTGGGGCTTGACGCGTCGCCGGAAGCCCTGCACGCGATGGAACACGTGAAGATTGCCGGACGCATGGAACGCTTCGAAGACCCGTCCACAAATACCGTCGCCATCGTCGACTACGCGCATAACGGGATTTCCATGAGAGCGTTGCTCGATTATGTCAACGAACGCTTCGGCACGCGTCACCCATATATCACCCTGATTACCGGTTCCGCAGGCGACAAGGCGTACGACCGCCGCAAGGAAATCGTTGAAGCGGCCCAGCATCGGATCGGCCGGTTCATTTTCACCGAGGAAGACACCAATACGGAGCCCACGGAGGATATCTGCAAGCAGATGGCGGGCTACGTCACCGACCCACAGGTCGAGTCCGGCATCATCCTCGACCGCGCGCAGGCCATCGAAAACGCCGCGGCAGTCGCGAAAAGTCACCCGGAGCGTCTCGACGTCATCCTTGCCATCGGCAAGGGCAACGAACGCTGGATCAAGCGACTGAACCGGCATACACCGTATGAGGGCGATGACGCGATTTTTGCACGCTTGCTGGGTTGACGCGGCATATAGAGCGAACGCATTCGACATTCATGACAGGTAAGGAATAATTATGGATTTTGAGCCAATCGTCCTTGGCGGAGACACTCTCGGATATTCATATGCGCGAGAGCTTCACCGGTGTTATTCCAGCAAAACGACCATGCTGGCGGGCGCTGACATCAAGTACTCTTCAGCCAGTAGATTCACCGATTACCACACCATCGAAGATATCGACAAAGAACAGCGACTGATGGAGTGGCTCCACGCCCATGCGGGTCATTTCGATGCGCAGCCCGTAGTCATCGCCGGGGCAAGCGACTGGCATGTGCGCAACCTGTCGAAGCACAAACAGGAGCTGGAAGAACTGGGATATGTGATTCCGTATATCGATTTCGATCTGCTCGACGACATTACGCAAAAGGACCGCTTCTACGCCCGCTGCGACCGACTGGGCATGCCGTATCCGAAGACCATCGTCGTGCCGTTCTCCGATTCGTATGACGATTCTGTGCTTGCCGGCACGTCGATGCGTGTCGTACGCGAGAAGCGAGAACTGTCTGGACTGAGCTATCCGCTCATTGCCAAGCCTTCGAACTCCGCCGACTGGCATTATGCCGATATCCCCGGGAAAAACAAAGTCTATATCGTCTCTTCCGAACAGGAGCTGTTCTCTATCTACGATGCCGTCGCCGCGTCAAGCTATTCGCATGCTTTGCTGATTCAGGAGCGTCTGTCTGCTAGCGACGAGTCGCTGCATACGCTGACCACGTTCTCAGATGCCAACGGCACCGCCATCGTGGCAGTCAGCGGCGATGTGCTTGTGCAGGACCGCAGCACCACCGGCATCGGCAATCCTCTGGTTATCATGTCCACGGGCAAGCATCATGATTTGCTCGAGGCAGCCGGGCGATTCCTTGCGGATACCGGTTACGAGGGCTATGCCAATTTCGATGTTATGGATGACGCAGACGGCAACCCCCATTTCCTGGAAGTCAACACGCGTCCCGGCAGGAACACCTACTATGTCAGTCTGGCCGGGTGCCCGTTCGTCAAGCCGCTGATCGAGCATTTCGTCATGCATCATGATTTGCACGATGCTCTGTCCGCCAAGGAACTTGCCGCCGACGACGATTTCCTGTTCACGATGGTTCCGCGCAGCATCATCGACCATGAGACACATGGGGCCAAGCATGATGACGCCATGCGTATGTTCGACTCGGGCCATTGGAGCAGCCCGCTGCTGTGCCGCGAGGATACCTTGAGGCAGCGGTTCTGGGGCCGGGTCAACTTCGAGCATATGCGCTTGAAGTTCTGACCGGCTGCGTCATCAGCCGGCATGGCGGCGACGGCTGGCGGAACAGCCGTCAACCGTCAGCCGCGACGTTCCAACCGCTGGCTGATGGCGGCGCTCACGCCGTCGGCGCGCATGGTGATGCCGTAGAGCGCGTCAGCGATGGCCATCGTACGCTGCTGGTGCGTGATGATGATGAGCTGGGCATGCTCGCGCAGGTCGTCCAGCGCGTCCAGCAGCCTCGTCAGGTTCACGTCGTCGAGCGCGGCTTCCACCTCGTCCATCACGTAGAAGGGGCTGGGGCGGGCCGTGAAAATCGCGAATAGCAGGGCCAACGCGGTCAGCGAACGTTCGCCGCCCGACAACAGGCTCAGCTGCTTGACGCGCTTGCCGGCGGGGCTTGCCTCGACAATCACGCCCGTGCCCAGCATGTCGTCCGGGTCTTCAAGCCTGAGCCGGCCGGTACCACCCGGGAACAGGGTGGCGAACACATGCTGGAATGCGGCGGCCGTGTCGTCGAACGCGCTGGAGAACACACTGACCATGGTCTGGTCCAAGTCCTGCACGAGTCTGAGCAGATCCTGGCGGCTTTTCGCAACATCGTCACGCTGGTCGTGCAGATACTGGTTGCGCGCGTTGAGCGCCTCATATTCCTCGGCGGCGAGCGGGTTGACCTTGCCCAAGGCCTTGAGGTCGCGCTGGGCGCGTTCCAGACGTTTGACCTGCTCCTGCCGCGCATATGGGACGGTCGCCGGGGCTGCCTGATCCTCGTTCTGTGCTTCCGACTGGTGTTCCCCCGGAGCAGCGGCATGCTCTGGCGATAACACCGGCACCGGGTGATCAGGGGAATACTGCTCGACCAGCTCGTCCATATCCATACCGAGCGTGTCCGCGACCTTCTGCGTGAGCTGTCCCCAAGCGGCAGCCTGCCGTTCACGCTCCACATCAAGCTCATGTTCGTCGCGCTGCAGACGCTGCACCTGGGGTTCCAACCGGTCGCGCTCCGCCCGCAATGCTTTCAGTTCCTCATCATGGGTGGACAGTTCCGCTTGCAAACGATCGCGGCGCTGTGCGGCGCGGACGACGCTCGTATGGGCGAGCCGTGCACAGGCGGCGGCATCATTCGAGACCTGGTCCGCCGCGTCCGCCCGTCGGCGACGGGTGTCGTTCTGCTCCTGGATCCGCGCCTGACGTTGCCTCGCCTGTTCGGCGTTGTCGCGCAACAAGCCGATTTGTCGTTGCAAGGACTGGGCTTGCCGGTCGGCTTCCTTCCATGCGAGTTTCGCGGACACCTCCTGTTCGCGCGTCTGCCCGAGTTGCTGCTCGAGCTGATGTTCGCGGGCGGCGAGGTCGTCAAGGTCGGCGTTCGTATCCTGCGATTCCTGCGCGGTCGCCAACGCCTTGCGCACATCCTCAAGCTTGCCTTGATGGTCGTCCCGCCCTTGTGATGCGCTGCGTAACGTCTCCTCGACGCGTGCGAGCTGCCGTGCGGCGGTCTCGACCCGGTCCCGCGCCGCCTTCAGCGTTTGTTGCGCCTGTTGCGCCTTGACTCGCGCCTCGGTACGCAACTGCGCCTGACGGTCAACGTCGAGCCGGGCCTGGTCGCGTTTCTCAGTCAGCTCCGCCACCGACGCATCGATGTCGGCAAGCCGGGAGCGCAATCCCTGCATGTCGGCAAGCGCCTTGTCTCGCTTTGCGGCCAGCGACAGATCGCTTTGCGACAGGGATGATCCGCCTTGCGCCCCCACCGCGGTAAGTACCTCTCCCTGACGGGTTACCGCTCGTTTCCACGGGCCCTGATTGACGGCCTTGAGGGCATCGTCACGGGCCTCCTTCGCGGCGGTGTCGGCGAGTAGTGCACGCACCGCAGCTGTGACACGACGGGCGGACTCAGGGTCTTGAGCATGCGGGTTCGCGTCGACCAGCGCGGCGGTGGATTCGTGCGGTTTTGGTCGGCTTGCGGCAGTATCAGCAGTGATACCAGCATGATCAGTGCCAGCGTTATCAGTGCCATCAGTGCCAACAGCAGCATCATCCGTTTGCCCGCCGAGCGGATGCAGCAGCACCGCCTTGCCGAGCGCATAGTTCTGCGCACGTTCCAGAGCAGCGAGCATCTGCTCCTGTCCGGGGACGACAATCGCGCTCGCATAGTCGCCGAGGGCGTGCGCAACGGCTTCCTCCCACCCGTCTTCGATGCGGATGAAATCCGCGAGCCGCCCCATCACGGCGATATCCCGGTCGGTTTCAAGCTCCCCGGCGGCATTTCGGTTGTCCAAAGTATCGGCGAGCGCATCCGCCTTGGCTTGCAGGGAGATGATTTTCCCATTGAGCTCCCGCTGCCGGGCAAGAGTCTCATCAAGCCCCTCCTGACTGTGCTGGAGGGCTGTTCTGGCTGCGTCGAGTGCCGCTCCCCCGTCTTCATCGGCGTCTTGGCGCTCCTGTTCCAGCTCAGCGACGCGCGTGCGCGCCTGCTCCGCTTGTGTCCGCATATCGGACAGTTGTGTGGACAGATCAGCGATTCTGGTGTCCGCAGCATGCACCGCCGATTCCTCGCGGGCTACCAGTTCCCGCAGATTGGCGATATGCGCGTCACGCTGTTTCGCGGTTTTGCGCAGTTCGGTCAGGGTCTGGCGAATCGAGGCGAGCCGCCGTTCATAGTCGGCGCGTGTTTCGGTCGCCTGATCATAGGCGAGCCGCGCGTCATCGACCGCACCCCGCTGCTTGGCTACCTGCCGCTCAAGTTCGTCGGCGCGTTTGGTGAGCATGTCGGGGTTTTCGCCGGTATCGGCCACAATCTGCGAGCGGATGGAAGCGGCGCGTTCGGCGGCCACAGAAGCAAGAGAGCCGAATCGTTCCTCAAGACGCGACAAATCGTGCCACACTTGATTCGCTTGGGCGAGCTGCGGGTTAGATCCCGAGGTGATGGCCTCCACCTGTTCGATGCGCACTTTGGCTTTCGCCAAGTCCTGTTGCAACGCGGCGAGCTGGCGGCGGGTGTCGGCGAGATCGCCGCGCAGATGGTCACGCTTATCTCGCAACTGGCATGCGTCATCGGCGAATAGCCGGGCTTGGGCGTCCCTGATGGTCATCTGGATGGTGTCTGCACGCCGGGAAACACGCGCTTGGCGCCCCAGAGGGCCGAGCTGGCGGTGGATTTCGCGCAGCAAATCGTCAAGCCGGGCGAGATTGTCTTCGGTGTTCGCCAGCTTGCGCAACGCTCGTTCCTTGCGTTTGCGGTGCTTGAGAATGCCGGCGGCCTCCTCGATGAACGCGCGGTGTCCGCTCGGGTCAGCGCGCAGAATGGCGTCAAGCCTGCCCTGCCCGACAATCACATGCATCTGCTGGCCGAGGCCGGAATCCGACAGGAGTTCTTGGATGTCCAGCAGCCGGCACGCCGACCCGTTGATCGCGTATTCCGAGCCGCCGTTGCGGTACAACGTACGGCTGATGGTCACTTCCGTATAGTCGATGTCGAGCGCGTGATCGGTGTTGTCGATGGTCAGGGAGACCTGCGCGCGCCCCGCAGGCGGCCGGGTGGAGGTGCCCGCGAAAATCACGTCCTCCATCGACGTGCCGCGAAGGTTTTTGGCGCCTTGTTCGCCCATCACCCAAGTCAGGGCGTCAACGATGTTGGATTTGCCTGACCCGTTCGGGCCGACGACGGCTGTGACGCCCGGCTCGAAGCGCAACGTCGTCGGGTTCGCGAAGGATTTGAATCCGCGGAGGGTGAGTTCCTTGAGATACATGGGCGTGGCGGGGTTCTGGCCGGTCAGGCGTTACTGGTTCCGGAGGCGTTGCCGGCTGGGTTGTCCGTATTGCCTGACGTGCGTGCGTCGATGGTGAACTTCAGTCCTTCCTCGCCGGCGTTGAGAATCTCGTTGATCACATCGTCGGTTTCCGGCTTGCCGTCGGTGTCGTCGTCAATATCATTGGCGGCAACAGATTGATTGCCGGTGCCGGCAGTGTCGGTGCTCTTGCCGGCATCGTTCGCGTCCTCAGGCGAGACAACGGGCGGATTGACACGTTCGGCCTTCGGCTTGGCCAGATCGGCGGCCATATGTTCGGTCAGCAATGTCCTCGCGTCGCCCGCAGTGACGAAGCTGCCGCAAATCAGCACGCCATGCCCATAGCCGACGCCAAGGTCATCTTCAGCGTCGACCTTGTCGACAGCGGCCTGGATGGCGTCCGGAAGATCCTTGATGACGGTCACGCGGTCCGGGCCGAACACGCGCACCGCAATCTTCTCCAGCTCTTCGACTGGCATGACGCGGTCACGCCAGGAGTTCTCGGTGACGATGATCTCGCTCAGAATCGGCTCAAGCACGCCAAGATATTCCTCGACCTGCTTGTCGCCCATCATGGCGACCACGCCGACCAGCTGCTGGAAGCTGTAATTCTCCTCAATTGCGGCGCGTAAGGACTGGGCGGCGTTCACGTTGTGCCCGCCATCGACGATAATCGTCGGGGATGTGCGGACCTGTTCGATGCGGCCGGGCACCTTCACGCTGCCGAGCGCCTCATCGACCAGATCTTGGTCAAGCTGGCCGTTGACCGGAATCACGGTTTCCGCGGCGGCAAGGGCTGCCAAGGCGTTATGCGCCTGATGCTCGCCGAATTTCGCGATCGGCACATCACGGTATTCGCCTTCCGGCGTGCGCAACGTCGCCATCTGGCCGCCGACTGCGGGGACGCGGGAGACGACTTCCATCTCCTCCCCGTCGCGAACCAGCGTGGCGTTGTTGCGTTTCGCTGCGGCTTCAAGAATCGGCATGACCTGCTCGGCGTGCGGCTGGCGGCCGATAATCGCCGTGCAACCGGGCTTGATGATGCCTGACTTCTCGGTGGCGATTTTCTCGACCGTATCGCCCAGCCACTGCATGTGATCCATGTCCACCGGGCCGATAATCGCGGCATCCGCATCCATCACGTTCGTCGCATCCCAGGCGCCACCCATGCCGACTTCGAAAATCGCGACATCGACCGGGGCGTCGGCGAACTTCCAAATCGCCATCGAGGTGAGCACCTCGAAGAAGCTCATCGGCGGCTTGTTCTCCTGCTCCATCTTGCGGTCCACCAGTGCAACCAAATCCTTGATCTGGTCCCACGAGTCAATGAAATCGTCATCGGACAGCTGCTGGCCGTCAATGGCGATACGCTCGTTGATCTTCTCCAGATGCGGGGACGTGTACAGGCCGGTACGCATGCCGTACGATCGGCAAATCGCCTCCGCCATGCGCGCGGTGGACCCCTTGCCGTTCGTGCCAGTGATGTGGATGACGCGGAAGCTGTCCTGCGGGTTGCCGAGCAAATCGACCATCATGTTCATGCGGTCGAGGTCGAGATTCGTCTTGTTGTGTTCCGGTGGGCGCTTCATGATTTCACGCTCAACGTCACGGATGTTCTCGCCGCTGCGATTCGGATGTTCAAACGACATACCCGCTGGTCTCTTTCCTATGCCTATTGATGTGCTGTGGGGACATGCGGCCGGCGCTGGCAGACCGCATTCGCGCGCCCGGATTGCCGTCTGGAGGCCAATGCGGGCACTTTGTTCCTATTCTATGCGAATTGTATGCGAAATCCGTGGGGAATCCGCAATCAGCGCCCACCGCGAAAAATCGCGGCCCGGTCGCCATGCTCGCGGCGCTCAAGGTAATCACGGAACACGGCCATGCGCTCGACGGTGCTCGCCGCGAGCGGACTGGGCAGGTCGTCCACAGCGAACCAGCCGACCTGAAGACTTTCCTCATCGCCCACGAAAGGCTGCGCGTTGCCGCCGGGGCGTAGTGAGCACAGGAAGGAATGATCCATGTACTGCGCCTGATCGCCGTTGCCGTAGGTGATGATGCGGTCGCTACTGGTGACCGCCACCAAATCGGTGACGACCGCGTCCACGCCGGTTTCCTCCTTGATTTCGCGCACCGCGGTATCCGCCGGCTCCTCCCCCGGCTCGACGATCCCGTAGACGAGCGCCCACTGCCCGGTGTCCGAACGCCGGCCGAGCAGCACGCGCCCGGCATCGTCGCGCACATAGGCGGTGACGCCGGTCAGCCATAGAAGGCTGTGACCGATGGATTTACGCAGTTCGATGATGAAATCAGGTGTCGGCATGGGTGCTCCAGGTTTGTTTTCGGTGGTGCTTGTCGGTGGTGTTGAGGGGCGGGGGTATGGGAAGGTTGGGCGTACGGAAGGGTTGGGCGTGGAGACGGGATGTGGGAATCGGGGTTTGGTACGTGTCGAAACGTGCGGAAAGTGCGTAACGTACCGAAGCGTGTGGAACGCATCCGAACGTGTCGAAACGTGCGGAACGTACCGTCACGTACTGGAACGTGTCGAAATATGCCCGAAAATACCGGAAGTACCGAAAGATACGTCAATCCGTTGCGATGGCTTGCTCCGGCATGGCCATCGCAACGGATTGATGCCTCAGGGACGCAGAATCTCAGTCCTCGCGCGCAGCCGCACGCTCGGCAAGCCAAGCCTCGACCTCGTCGATCTGCTTGGGGATGCCGGCGGAAATCCATTCGGGGCCGTGCTCGGTCATGAGTACATCATCCTCGATACGAATGCCGATGCCACGCAGCTCAGGCGGCAGCAGCAAATCGTTCGCCGCGAAATACAGGCCGGGTTCGATTGTGAAAATCATGCCCGGCGTGATCTTTGCGCCCTGGTACGACTCGTACCGGGCCTGCGCGCAATCATGCACGTCAAGCCCCAGATGATGCGCGACACCGCAAGCAAGCCAACGACGATGCTGCTGTCCTTGCGGGGACAGGGATTCCTCGACCGGGACTTTCAGAATGCCCCACTCGTGCAGGCGCTCGGCGATCACGCGCATGCACGCATGATGGATATCCGAATACGTGGCACCCGGCTGCGCGGCTTCGAAACCGGCCTGCTGGGAGTCCAGCACCGCCTGATACAGCTTGCGCTGCAAGGGCGTGAACTTGCCGTTGACCGGGAAAGTGCGCGTGATGTCGGCCGTGTACAGGCTGTCGACCTCGACGCCGGCATCGACGAGCAGCAGTTCGCCGTCGCCGACCACGCCGGTGTTACGCATCCAATGCAGGATCGGCGCATGCTTGCCCGACGCGATGATCGTGTCATAACCGACGGCGTTGCCCTCCTCGCGTGCCACCGAATTGAACGCGCCCTCCAGCATGCGCTCGGAACGCGGGCGTCCGATCACGCGCGGCAAATGGGTGAGCATACGGTCGAAACCGTGCTTCGTGGCCTCGACAGCCTTGCGGATCTCGCCAATCTCATACTGGTCCTTAACCATGCGCTGCTCGGAACCGAACTCCGCCAACGCCTCATCAGCCTTCGTGTTGGTATCCGGGTCGCCGAAACCGTTCGCCTCGCGCACCCGTTCGACCATCTGCGTAATCGACGGATCGGTGGTGCGCACCACACGCAACTGCACGGCACCCGCCTCGGCGCCGACATCCTTGCTGATCGCGTCCTCGAGTGTGGCGATGTCATGGGTCTCGATGCCCGTCATCGCCTTGAGCTCGCGCAGGCCTGCGCGCGGGCCGACCCAGTACTCGCCGTAATGGGTGTCACGGTAGTAATCAGCCGTGCTGTTATCGGCACGAGGGGCGACGAACAGTTCCGGCGTATGGGTTTTGCCGGCCTTCGCCTCCGCGCTGTTCGGATCGAGCGGGTTGAGCACGAGCACGGCACCCGCCTCGTAATCGCAGCCCAAGCCGGTGTAATACGCGAACGCGGTATCCGGACGGAACGCGTAATCGCAATCATTGTTGCGCACCTTCGGCTGACCCGCGGGAATGACAATACGCTCACCCGGGAACCGCTTGCCCAGCGTCTCAAGACGCTTGCCGATGTACTTGCTCGATTCCAACGGCTCGACCGCCGGCTCGGCGTTGTCCCAGCCGGTGGTCATGAACTGGCGGAACGTCTCGCTATTCGGGCGCAACGAACGGTTGTTCACCCGGTCTGCCATCGGCTGGTCCGGGCCCGGGGCATTCTTACGTTCTTCCGCCTCATACGCCTTATCTGCTTCAGTCACTACCGAACTCATGTCACTCCTCCAACACAAGAATCGTTGTTGTTGCTGTCACTCTAGTCATACCCGCCGGTCACGATTGCCGCAAACGCCGACATCCGACGCGTTACGCATGTCACGGCATACGTGATCCGCCCGAAGCCTTGTCCCGCCAAAACCGGCACCACCGGCCCCTCCACCACCCGGTTTGCGAGCCGATCCTCACACAACGGGGATCGGACACGCAGAATCGACACATCCCCGCATCTCCACCACCCGGATTGTGAGCCAATCCTCACACGGCGGTACGTTGCCATTGCCACAACCGGCGATGCCCTCTCCCCCGATACACAGTTTGTGAACCAAACCTCACATGATGAGGGTTGGGCGCGCCGGAATCGGTGTCTCGTGCATCTCTGCCACCCGGTTTGTGAGTGGATCCCCACACAACGGGGCTCGGACGCGCAGAATCGACGCCTCCCCGCCTTTCCGATACCCAGTTTGTGAGCGAATCCTCACACGGTGGCAGATAACACTGCGACGACAATCGTCAATGCAAATCAGAGCCGAGCCTACGATCAGCGGCTGCCAGCCGAGGCAAAGACAAGAACTTCCCCAGTCGTATTCGTCGACCCAGCTGACATTCCAGTCGGTCAACAACACTTGCTGTCAGCTCAGACCGCGATTCCTCGCTACGCAAGTCTTCGCCTCTCACCGCGACATGTGCCCAATGAGCGTCTCCAATCGTTTTCAACCGACGCCGATCATGATTCCACTGCCAAGCATGCTGCTGACCATCATACTCAACAGCGACACGCGCCTGTGGATACGCCAAATCCAGAAACAGCTGTTCGCCGCGCGACTCAATACCGCTTGACAATTCCAAGCAATAATTGACTTGCGGACACGGCAATCCATGCTGCATGAGCGTCAATCGCAGCAGAGTTTCAGGAAAAGAATCCGTGTTTTCTCGCACAAGTTTCAATGCTTGGGCACACGTCTGGAATCGGCTGCGATCGCCGACACCCGCTGCTTGAATGAAATTCACGAATTCGGATTTCAATTGCCCGATTGAATACCACTTCAGCTCCGTATCCCGACGCATTAAAGCATCTCCGAGTAACACCATCTCGCGCAGTCCTGCTTTGCGTGCGCACATGATCCATACCATGCTTGGCGCCACGCAAGTGATGCCGTCAATAGTTGTCGTCGGCAGCTCATGGGACCAAACCATTGCCCGCACCCCTTCAAGCCGTGGCCTATCGCTTGGGCGCGGTACGACCACAGTGATTTCATCAGTATCAATTTCTGACGGCACTTCGACACACATCAATTTCAGTGCGGTTTCTTGTCCGAACACCAGCGGCTTCGAACAGCGAGATTGTGCCATAAGACAGCGCTGGAGTGTGAGCGCTCTCATGCGAATCAGTCTGGTGCGAGTGGATTCGAAGAACTCTGCAGAGCGACTCTTCAACGATCGCTGGACCAGCATGGAACATTGTCTAACTTCAATCATGATGTCACCATAGCCAGCCAACGCTCGCATTGTCTTCCACATTGGGAACATGTGGATAAAAGAGGAATCGCATGCGCCGCGCTGTCGCCAGCCGCAGTGTCATGCTCCCTGCGTGAGGTTCACTTGGACGGCAGCGTTGTTGGCTGTGGGAGTCGGTGACTTGCCCGTCTCCGATGCAAATTGTGCGAGGATTCGCTCACAAACCGGGTGATGGAAGGGTCGGTGTCGTTGGTTTTGGTGGTGCCGCCCCCGTTGTGTGAGGTTTGGCTCACAAACCGGGTATCGGAGGAGACAGCATCGCCGGTTGTGGCAATGGCAACGTACCGCCGTGTGAGGATTCGCTCACAAACCAAGTATCGGAGATGCGGGGAGGCATCGATTCCGGCGCGCCCGACCCCCATTGTGCGAGGATTCGCTCACAAACCGGGTGGTGGAGATGCGGGGATGTGTCGATTCTGGTGTGGCCGACCCCCGTTGTGTGAGGTTTTGCTCACAAACCGGGTGGTGAAGTGGCCGATGGTGCCGGTTTTGGTGGTGCCGGGTACCGTTGTGCGAGGATCGACTCACAAACCGGGTGGCAGAGATGGGGAGAATCACCGATTTCGATGAAGTCGCCCCTGCCGTACAAGGATCAGCTCGTACAACAGGCGATGGCGGTTGGGAATATCGCCGCGACACGCCGACGCCATCACTTGCCGTTTTTGATTAACAGAGTTAAACTTTTAATCAAGTTCAGATTCAAAGACGAACCGCCCGCCCGCAAGCGGAGCAGGAGAACAGCCGCAAGGAGGTGCCATGAACACGGAGTCCGCCGCCACAGCAACCCGATCAACCGTATCGGAAACCAACCGATCCCGCGTGTTGCACTACCTGTACACGCACGGCATCAGCTCACGCGCCAGCATCGCCCACGCACTCGGCCTGTCCGCGGCGGCAATCACGAAAATCACCGCACGTCTGATCGACGCCGGCATCATCCATGAAGTGGGCGGCATCGAAGGCCGCAAAAACCGCAGATCCATCGGCTTGGAACTCGACCCCGAACAGTTCCATTTCATCGGCGTCAAGTTCGCCCGAAGCCTCGTAGAGATTGGCGTATTCGACCTCAAGGGCGAGACCTCAAGCCTCACCGATCTGCCCCCCGTCAAGAATGACGCGATTCCCGACACGATTCGCACCATCCACGAAACCATCACCACCTTGCTTGACAACGATCCATCGATCGTCGCCATCGGCATGGCGGTCCCCGGGCCCTACCTGCGACACAAAGGCAGAACCGCCGTCGTCTCCTCAATGCAAGGTTGGCGCACATTCAATTTCCTCGATGAGTTCTCCGATGCATTCCGCGTACCGGTGTTCGTCGAGCAGGACGCCCGCGCCGGCGTGCTCGCGCAATATCTGTTCGATCCGGCAAGCAACAACTGCGATAATCTCGCCTATTATCTGCTGGGCGAAGGCGTCGGCCTCGGTGTCATCGACGATGGCAGGCTCGTCAACGGAGCCCAGGGTGCCGCGGCCGAAATCGGCCATGTCAGCATCGACGTCAACGGCCTGCCGTGCGACTGCGGCAACCGCGGATGCCTCGAGCGCTACTGCTCTGCGGTCGCTATCCACGAGCGGCTCGCCGGAACCGGCATCGTCCCCGACACGGACGGCATGACCCACAAGCAGGCATGCCACGCACTGTTCGAGCAGGCCGCCCAGGGCGATGCCAACGCCCAAGCACTCGTCCACGAGATTGGCCGGTATGTCGGCTACGGTTGCGTGACCATCTTCAACACGTTCAACCCTGAGCGAATCGTCTTGGGCGATATCGTTGCCGAAGGTGGTCAGCCGCTGTTGGACGCGGCGCGCGAAGTCGTAGACGAACGCGTCATTCCCGAACTCAACAAGGCGACCACCATCTGCCTGTCCAAGCTTCCCGCGGATGCCGCCGTCATCGGCGCCGCCGCGGTCGCGGTGACCCAGTTCCTTGAACATCCGTCAAGGTTCTTCGCCATCACCTAGACACCCGCCTAGGGACCCGATAACTGTCCAGATTTCCCAATCGGAAAACAGAACAAACCAACCAACAACCAACCACACCATCGAAAGGAATCATCATGGCAAAGCCAATCGTCCTCTCACTCGGCGAACTCCTGTGGGATATGCTCCCCAGCGGCAAGCGCGCAGGCGGCGCCCCGGTCAACTTCATCTACCACGCCATGCACAATGGCGCGGACGGCTACGCCATCAGCGCTGTCGGCGAAGATGAGCTCGGCGATGAGCTGGCCAAGGTCACCAAGGACGCCGGCATCAACGCGATCATCCAGCGCAACGCCTGGCCGACCGGTACCGTTGATGTCGCGCTAAAGAACGGTATCCCCGAGTACACGATCGTCCGCGGCGTGGCATGGGACCACATCTTGTACACCCGTGAACTGATCGAACAGGTGGAGAAGGCCGACTGCGTGTGCTTCGGCACGCTCGGCCTGCGCTCCCCCGAATCGCATGACACCATCGTCGAGCTGCTCAAGCACACGAAGCCCGGCGCTATGAAGTTCTTCGACATCAACATCCGCGGCGACCACTACTCCAAGGAGCTGATCGAGGAACTGCTCGGCTACGCGACCGTGTTCAAGCTCAACGACGCGGAACTCCTGCTGCTGCGTGACATGTTTGGCATTCGCGGCACTTCCGACGACGAGGCCTGCCGCTGGTTCCTTACCCAGTACGGTTTGGATTACATCATCCTGACCGGCGGCGCGACCTTCAGCACGATCATTTCCAAGACCGGCGACAGCTCCACGCTGTCCACCCCGCACGTCCAGGTTGCGGACACCGTCGGCGCCGGCGACTCGTTCTCCGGAACGTTCGCGGCGAAGATTCTCACCGGCGCAAGCCTTGAGGAAGCTCACCGCGCTGCTGTGAACACCGCAGCCTTCGTGTGCACCAACGATGGCGCTTGGCCTGAGTATCCGGCGCAGATTCCGGATTATCTCGCCGAAGCAGGCATGTGATTCCACAGATTCACAGAGTTTTCGACTCCTGGAAAGCCTGTGAATCTGTATCAGCTGGAGCTCACGAGACCATATGGCCCCGTGAGCTCCAGCCGTATCAATTTGATCCTTTCTCATCATCGCGTGATTCTGCAGTTATTCTGTGGTGATTCCGTGCGATACCGTGCGATACCGTGCGATACCGCAGAAAAGCCACACAATACCGCGCACCACCACGCGATACCACCGCCCGGCTTTCCCAATCGAGATTCTTCGCGGCAATACTGTTCCGCCGATGCAACCAGGACAAGTCAGGCGTCTCCTCTCTCAACGCTCACTTGTGCGACAGCCCAACGTGATCGGACCATCGCCCTTATCGGCGTCTATCTCTATCAGCATTAACCGTTATCAATCGCGTTGCAACAAAAGGGGAACATCATGGGCAACACCACTGCGACGGCGAAGAAAACCAACATCAAGGCACTCATCCCTGTGATTGCCGCATTCTTCGTCATGGGTTTCGTCGATCTGGTCGGCACCGCCACCAACTACGTCAAGCCTGAATTCAACCTGTCCGACTCCCAAGCGAACCTGTTCACCTCCATGGTGTTCTTCTGGTTCCTGATTTTCTCCGTACCCACTGGCGTGTTGATGAATAAAATCGGCCGCCGCAAAACGGTACTTATTTCACTGATTGTCACCGCCGTGGCCATGCTGCTGCCGGTTATCGCGTACACTGCGGTCGCCGGCACGCCACGACTGGTGCTCATGATCATCTCGTTCTCACTGCTGGGCATCGGCAACACACTCATGCAGGTGTCGCTCAATCCGCTGCTCACCGTGTTCGTGAACGGCGACAAGCTCGCATCCACCCTCACCACCGGGCAGTTCGTCAAAGCGTTCGCGTCGTTCTTCGCACCGCTGATTGCCGGATGGGGCGCATCCAAACTCGGCGCATGGTGGGTGCTGTATGTGATTTATCTGATCATCGGCATCATCGTCGGCGTCGCACTGGCGCTGGACAAGATCGACGAGCCTGCGCCTGATGCCGGACAAGCCAGCATCGCGAGCTGCTTCAAGCTGCTCGGCAATCCGATCATTCTGCTGTGCTTCCTCGGCATTATCGCGCACGTGGGTATTGACGTCGGCATCAACGCTCAGGCACCGCGCATCCTGATGGAACATACCGCAGTACCGCTCGCCACTGCTGCCGGCGCGACCTCCTTGTACTTCGCGTTCCGCACCATCGGTACGGGACTTGGCGGCATCGTGCTGCAGAAGATGGATAATAAAACGGCGCTGCGCATTTGCGGTGTGATTATGGTGCTGGCGGTTGTTTGCTTCGCCGTGTTCACCACGATCACGTCCAACCCGCCGCAATGGCTGTTCTATCTTGCGGTTGCGCTGATCGGTTTCGGCAACGCGAATGTGTTCTCGCTGTGCTTGTCTCACGCGCTGAACGCCCTGCCCTCCCGTCAGAACGAGGTATCCGGCCTGATGATGATGGGCCTGATCGGAGGGGCAATCTTCCCGCCGATTATGGGTGCCGCCGCCGATGCGATGGGTCAAGCCGGTTCGATTATCGTCGTGGCGGTGGGTGCGATTTACGTGCTCGTCATTGCGCTGACATACGACAAAGCGTTGGAACCGGCGAAGAAGTAAGTGTCAGGTGCAATCGTGCACTCGGTGTACTAGTGCAATCATGCAACAGCGCCGGAATGGTTCGCCAGTTCGGATAGTCTCGTTTCCGCCTGATTGCTGAGTTCGAGGGGCTCTTTGCGCGAGAATCGACTCGTGCAAGGAGCTCCTCAGCATTGTTGTCGGAGGGCAGGTGCGGAGGTCCTATGGGTGGAAAGCTCCGAGGGGCGCCTGCTTGTGGGTCAATCCTCATATGGCGGGGACCTGTCTCCCGAAACCGGTGCTTCTCCGCATCTCAATCGCCCGGTTTGTGAGCGAATCCTCGCACAACGGGGGTCGGGCGCACCAAAACCGACGACACCGGCCACTCCACCCCCCCCCAGTTTGTGAGCCGATCCTCACACGATGGGGGTCAGGCACGCCAGAATCGGCGCCTCCCCGCATCTCCAACACCCGGTTTGTGAGCGAATCCTCACACATCGGTGCCCAGACCACCACGAATCACCATCGCAGGGTGGTCGCGCCACCCACTTTGTGAGTCAATCCTCACACGACAAGGGTTGCACACGCCAGAATCAGTGTCCCGCGCATCTCCGATACCCGTTTTGTGAGTGAATCCTCACACATCGGCACTCGGACCATTCCGAATCGTCGTCGCGGGGTGGTCGTGCCGCCCAGATTGCGAGCCAATCTTGCTAATTCCCCTCTTGTTGATTCCCTTCCCCTGATTCGCATCTCTCATTGATTCGCCTCTAGCCTATGCCCAATCTGCTGGTTCGACCAGACCGGTCAGAATGTCCAGTCTCGCGATGGCGGGAGCGCGGAAGACCATCCGCAGCAACCGTGCCGCATGAAGACAGCCCGGGCAATGCCCTATCCAAGAGCACTACCCGGGCTGTCCATGTCCAGTTCGCGAATCCTGCTTGACCGCACTCCCCGCAATCAGCTACATGTCAGCTGAAGAGAGATATGCGACCGGCATCACCTGGCAAATCATCCCCCGGCAAGTCATCATCCGACCATCAGCGAATTACCGTCTCTCCGTCTTACGCCTCTTCACGGCGACGATTGCATATGCGCACAGGTTCGCATCGTACCGGCGAAACACCTTGCGCATAGCAAGAACCCGCTTTCTACCCGCCGAATTGCGTATCATATTGCCGGCGAACCGCATCGCGCCGCTGAATCCCTCGTCACTGACGATGCGGGCGGGTTCCAGTAGGTGCATCGGACGTTCCAGTGTGGCGGTGGCGTCAAATCCTTCGCCGTCGAGCATGTCCACCCATTCGGGGAGCGTCAACGGTCTTGCCCCGACATGAATCGCCCGCGAGATTCCACGTTCCAGGTCATTGCGCAATTGCCGGTCGGCATCTTCCGGTTTCAATCCCATCTCATGGATCGCATAGCGACACCCGGGTTTGAGGATTCTCGCGGCTTCACGCACTACGGCACGCTTGCGTTCAAGTGGGAGCATGGTCAGCATGGCCTCACCAATGACAAGGCTTGCAGACGCATCCGGCAGACCGGTACGCGCAGCATCCGCCTTGACCATTCTCGCTTGACGGTGTTCACCGACGATCTCACCCATCGCCGTTTCACCTTCCGGATTCGGGTCGACACCCGTATAACTGCGGGGATTCACTGCGAGCAGTAACGCTGCGGTCTTGCCTACTCCGGGGCCGAATTCTACAATGTCATCGTCAGCATTCACGCCAACGGCATCAAGCATGGCACAAGTCAGCTCGATGCCACCGGGGCGCAGCACGCGTTTGCCCATCTTGGCGAGCAACCAGTGCCCCTGCAGGCGCTGTTCCTCGGGGCCGGAACGCTGTCCGCGGACACTTTGCGTTATCCGGGCATTCCGCAAGCCGAGGACGCTCTGCTCGCCTGAAGGAGTGCCCGAAGTATTTGGCTTGTTGGACATGTCCGAAGCGATCACCGATCACCATCCTGCTGTTCGAGTTGCGAATCTTCCTGTTCTTGAAGATGTTCACCGTGCCGACCCCCATGCCCATGGCATCCGCAGCTTCCATGATGACCCCGGTGAGACGGGTCACACGAATCCGGTTGCGCATTGCAAGCATCGCCCTCTTGCGTCTGACACATCGATTCCACGTCAATCAGCGTTAACGACATACGGCTCGGCTCCAATGCCGTCAACGCATGCCTCTCCCCCGGCGCCAGATAAATCACGTCGCCCGCTGAGACGATATTCCTTGTCCCGCCGACCGTGAAATCGAACTCGCCTTCAAGAATATTGACAATCACCGCGCGCGCTGACGCGTGATCAGTAAGCACCTGCCCTTCACCGAACGTAAAGAACACGTGTCGCAACAACGGGTTGTTCACCACTACGCGGGAGGTGGTCGTGTCATCAAGAATGGGAAGATTCTCGTTGATTCCGGTACTCACGACAGATTCGGAAACAGTCGTTTTGGCCATAATGCCTCTCTTTCTGTATTCGGTATGAGACAAATCTTGCACGAGTCGCGTCCCGGCGATACGCAGAAACGCTGAATGCAGGTTCATTATCACAATGGCAGCGCAACACTTCAAGACTTTTCAATGGGGAATTGGAGCCAGCAGTGTGAGGTGTATCACACCGACCAATGGTTCCATCTGCCTGTCCCGTCGGCAAAAACTCCAGACATACGCTGTCACGATAATCGTCTGCCCGGGCCATACGACTGGGCATGGCAGGCAACCAGGTAAGATCGCGGCAGACGCAGCTTACGATGGGGCACTGGCGTCGCGACACCGGAACACCGCACGCCGATCTGCGGGTATCTGCGGTATCTGTAGTACCTGCCGGAGACCATCTCGCTTATCAGGGTTCGACGACTAGCGATACCGCAAGTACGACTGGTGATATTCCGCGGATCATACTCGCGGTATCGGGCACGCACGAACACAAATAGTGGAGATATTGTTCGCAGGGTACTACAGATAAGGGAGATACTCGCTCTTCGATACCACTGATATACGAGATACTGTTATCGTCCCGATATGGGCAACCTAGAATGACGGGAGCTCAGACTGACGGGGAACTCAGAATGACAGCTACCGCCCTTGTGGCCCCTTACCCTGGCACAATCTGCATCGGGGACATTGCCCCGATAAGATTCTTCCGCGTTGACACAAGCCTGCTTAGCGTCACTCCATGGGATATACCCGGTACTGGGGTGGATCTCCGCATCTTCTTCGGGCGCCATGGGAGCAAAATCCCCGGCATGAAACAGTTGAATACAGGCAGCGTTCCCTGCCCGATGCGCTCGTATATAATCCGGAGACACTCGGCGTGAACTCCTTGCAGAAGGAAGTTTCGTTGCAACCTTTTGCAACTTTGCTCGCACGCAGCCGTGCGGTGCCCCCGTTGTTCGCGGTGGATTCGAATATCGTCATGCAAGTCACAAACGCATGATCGTTTGCGCTCGATGGCACGCCCACATACCGGATTGATACGAGCCAGGAGCATGTCGATTCAAGATCCAGTGGCCGCAGCGATTGACCAGTGCCCGTCCTCGATTGTCGTGTTTGAGGGAACACCGGACATGGTCAACGAGGCTTTGCTGTTTTCGCCGACAAGGCAAGACAGCAAGAAGACGCTTATCTTCCCGGTAGGCGCCTATGCGAATCTCTCGTTGATTGCCCTGGAAGTGTGGGACAGCATGTTGCTTGTTCCCTCCGAGCAACTGGTCACGCTCCCGGCGGAGCATCGTGCTGTGCAGCATTGCGTGAAAATCCCTCCCACCGAACCGCTTAACTCCCTGCAGGTTGTGGACGAACTGAACGATTTGGGGTTCACGCTTGCCGATGCCGTTCCCCCTCAAATCGCTTGCACATCTCGCCGCATTCCGTGCCACCGCCAAGGGACTCTGCGGTGCGAACGTCTGGCTGCAGTATCAGCTGGCTGTGCGGACCAATGCAGCGCAGGATGCGAAACATGCGCAGGCGCTGAGCGGAAGGCTTGGGCCTGTCGATACGGTCCAGGATTTGCTTGCGGCGTTGGACGGGCATCATCATGTCCGTTGATCTGCTTCGGGCGATGGCCGACGACCTGGGGATTGTGCCACTCTCCCACGAGGATGAGCAATCGCGTTGGACGAGAACGCTGTACTCCTGCCTTCGGTTCCAGATTCAAGCGGCGTGCATTGACGATGGGTATGGCGGAACGTATGGCGTGACACCGCAACATGTGCGAGAACGCACCGAACATTGGTTGGCGGGCGTCGAGCGGTATGCACGTGGAATATCAACCGTGATATCTGGCACCTGTGTTGCGGATGCCGTGAACGTGTTGCTGTGGTTCGGGGACTTGGTGGAAGAGAACGGACTGTACCGCTGCACGCGTGCTGGGTGGCGCGTTTTCAATCCGCGACTGCGAGCGGTCACAGGTTTCTTGGATGCCACAGACCTGTCCAGCGGCATGGTGGTCAGCGGTATGGGGATTCTTCCGGCTCATGCCGCCGGCTTTGGCTCTGCCGGTACGCGACCTGTTGATTGGCCCAATCGGGCTGGCGGCAACGCCGGGCTGCCTTGGGAGAACGCACAGCCGCTTGGCGATGGACGGCATGTGTTGGTACCCAGTGATGCGGTTGCGGGATTATCTCAGCGGGAGCGGGTTATCTTGGACTACTGCGGTTGGAGGGTTGAAGCGGGGTGTGTGGTGCGGTGGAAGTGAGTCTGCCCGTGTGCTGAGTTATCGAGGATATCGGAGCCAGACAATAACGGTGTCATGCACAAGCAACAAGCCGGAAATAAGAAGAAACACGATTCTATTGGCCACCTGCCCGCCGTCTTTTCATCATGCTTTTTGCTTTGCGATATTTACTGGCATTGCTCCAGCCATGAGGCATGCTCACATGTTCACTCGTCTGATGTCTATCACCTTCGCTTTTTTGAGATTCATCTCTCATGCCTGTCGAATCTACGGTTTCCGTATTGCTACGAGCTGGCCTAACCATCAGTTCGAGTCCCTCGCAGTCTTTGGGAATCCACTCTGCATTATGCACCCGGAACGCTAGATGCTGCTCGTTTCTCGCCGAATACACCATGATCGCTTTTCCCGTGCGCATCTGCCCTTCAATCCGCTCCCACAGCTTTTCTCGTACCCTCGCCGAAACATGCCCGACAAACACGTCAGGAGCAATTTCCAACAGCCATCGCGTCAAATCACCGCGCAGTCCAACCGGACAGGCAGTAAGCACAACCACTATCATCACGATCTCCTGTTGTCTTCATATCAGTGTGACTAGCAGAAACTTAAATATCTGGCGCACCGAACTCATCGTCGATTTCATCTGCATCATCGACTTCTTTACCATACGAAAAGCCAGCTCGCACTTCACCGAGTTTGTCATCCCAAAGTCCGACATGATCTTGCGTTTCAGCATCAGCATCCGAGGAGTCTGTTAGCCTATCTCCCAGTAGATATTTGATGTCATGAACAATTCGTGGCAATAATGAACCATCGTATAATGCGTCTCGCATATTCCGCCGAGTATCCGCGCCGATCTCCTCACTACCTTCTGCAACAGTGCGGAATGCGACCGGTATTGATATTTCAGCTTTATACAAGTCAGCAATATCGTAAACGAATGATCGTTCATGACCGACATGGACAAATCCAAGACCAGGCGAACAGCCCAAAGCAACAATGACCGCATGCGCGACACCGTACAGACAAGTATTGGCTGCCGACAATGCTTTATTTATGTCATTGCCTGCATCAAAATCGTTATGGTCGTATGTTCGTTGATCCCACTTGACTCCTGTCTCGTGAGACAACGTACGATAGACTTTTCTGATTCTGGCGCCCTCACGGCCTCGCAGTTGTTGCATGGTAAGTGCAGAAACATCTTCCCCTGGGAATCGCATCTGGTACATCATTCGTGCGACCCTGAGTCTGCTCCTCGTATTCGAGACGAGCGCCGCTTGTTTCTGCAGTAGCACAGACGAATGTGTCAGTGGACGTCCGCATGCATACATGCGGATTCCGCGTTCCCCGACCCAGAGCACAGTCACACCGTTGGCGCTCAGCACCGTCATCGCCTGATGAGTGACACGTGAACCCGGTCCGAGCATCAAGACGCTGACAGTCGCAGCTGGAATATGGATGACACCGGTCTCATCTGTCACCGTCACAGCATTGTCTTTGCGCCCTACTGTGCAATGCTCGAAATATGCGAACGACAGACGATCTTCAGCTCGCGCCAGTTCGTCGACATCTGGAGGTGGGCTACCGGGAATACCATTCTTCCTGCTTTTTCGTTGTGTCGGTGACGAAGCGCCAAGAGGAGGAACAGCGGAACTTGTCGTGGAAGAACTCGAGGATGTCATCCGATAAGTCTCAGCACTCCCCGACGCTTGCTTTTCCACGTGTTCCGGCTCATCTGATGCCGGCTTCTCCTCAACCATTGCAACTCCTTCGATAAATACGGTGCCGAGCTACACGAACGTAGCTCGGCACCATCACACGCAATCAGCCATCATTCCGATGTGTCCTTCGCAGCTGACCCGGCGTGAATCGGGGCAACCGTTAACAGGCCGCACCCAAACCCCTTGGCTCTGCCGATTCCGTGAGTGAGTGCTTTGCGGAACAACTCCGCATCCGTGACAGTCAAGTTACCGTCGAACTGCGCCGTGCTCAGAGTCACGGTGCCAGTACCGTGATGGAAACGTTCCTTTCGACGGTTCTTGACCTGACACTGCAGATCATCACCGGCTCGATCGATGGAGAAGCCGTACTGCATCGCTCGGTCTGACAGCCATTTCAGCTGTTGTTCAGTAGTTACTTCCCCCATGATTTTCCCAATCACAGCAGGATTCTCTCTCCTGCCCCGGTCCTTCTTCACCCTGCGCACGGGATTAGCGCGAAGCCGGAACACCCAATGTTGTCCTACCGCGATTCGATCCAGCAAGGGACGGTAGTCCCGCGTCTCCCATTCCGGGTGGAGCGGCCAGCCAGCCTGCTCGACCACATGAGAGAAATCAGGCTTGTCGGGGCTGACCACGTACAGCCAGACCTGATGGGACTCCTTCAGCGTGTCAACGCGCCACAGAATCCTTCCGCCGGAATCGTTCCTCGGCGAACTGGGAGGGAACGCATGCTCAACAGCCGAGTGCATACAAGCCGGGGAAGCAAGGAGCTTCTTGGCATCTAAACGCGCGGAATTGAGCGCAATTCTCGAAATATACATACCAATACTCCTAAAAACCCATGGGGTCGTACCCATCCGGCGAAGCGAACAATGGTGCCGAATCATCATTGCTTGATATCGGCGTCGTCTCGTCGTATGGCACAGTGATCAGGCTGTGCACGACCCCTCGCGCCGAATAGCGGCGGTGCACAGGGTTGAAGGTGACCGGAACATCCTGTTGGAAGTACTGTGCTTCTTCGCTATCTGCATCTCTGACCATTTCAAGCTGGACACCTTTGGACTTCTCGAGATGGTTGCGCCTGCACATACGGTCCTTGTACCAAGGCTGGGCATGCCAGGGCTCACGGGTCAGGGCATCCTTCACATTGTCATAGTCATCCCGAACACCTATGACAACACGTCCGGTCGGAGGGCAGGAACGCCGTCCGAGGAACAGCGGCCATACAGGATTGTCGAGCGCATGCTCAAGGGTCTCGAGCACTCCCCGGTCTTGTGCCGACAGAGCCACGACGAACAACGCGTCAGAGATGTAATAGCGGTACGTAATCGGCATCTCGGGAAGATCGCCCTCACTTCGGGTTCGCTCGGCGCGTTCCCGCTGGAACAGGCTCGCGTGCTCTGTCTGATAATCCCGGACAAGGTTTCCGCGCTGATCCGCGCGTACGCCGAATTCGAGCTTAAGAAGGTCGGTGATGTCATCGTCCCTCTGCCGTCCCTGCGCACAAGCGAGCATCCCGATGACGCCGCTTTTTGTAGGCTCCTGCCTGGTGTACCTGGAGTTGAATCGAGACGATTCCCCCCAAGCCTGAAGAGGCCCGGCCAATTGCAACAACAGAACGCTCATAGCTCACTCCTGGCCCAGTGCCTGCGGAATATCCGTCTTGAGAGCGTCCTGGAGTCCCTGCAGAGTCACTGTCTGTACATCGTCAGTGCCATTCAGACCATCTTCGATAGTCATGAGATACGTGTGGAGAGGCTTGTCACCATAGACGCTATTGAACTTACCGTTCTCGTCAAGGAGCTTCTGCGCAGCGATATGAGCGACGGATTCTGTCCCATCGCTTCTCACGGGTAGCTGGAAGGCCGTAACAAGGTTTACCGGTCGGGTGTTACGGACAGTGACGAGCACAGTGCTGGGCAACGTCTGGTTCGCGTAGGAATTGATCTTGCCGGTCGGCATCGATTCGAGGAAAGCCTCGGCGAAGGCGGCAATCGCGGACGCCGTCGATTGCGCAGCATCAGTGCCTTCGAGCGCCAACTGCTGCTCGAGTGCCGTCGCATTCACCGTCGCGAAGCGATAGAAGGTTCCGGAGTTAAAGGCGTTCGTTTCAATCATGGCGGCGCCTGCATTGTCCTCCGCCGCTTTGTCATCGACCGCGGTGAAATAATCGTATTCCGGGGTTAGCTCATCCACTGAAATTGCATGCGCAACTTGGCAAGACGCATCGGTATTCAAATCGGGAGCGTCCGCGAGCATCCTTCCGAACAGGGCAACATCAATCGCCTGTTTCCCGAGGAAAGCCTTCTGCGCTTCTTTCTTGGCGCTTTTCTTCATGTCCGCAGCGCTCTGTCCGTTATTCAGGGCCGCAATCGCCAAATCCGCAAGACGATCAATCTCAGCGTTGCCAATGAACAGCAGGTACTGCGTCACATCCTCCCCGTTCTCAGACTCGGTGCCTTTTCTCTTCGAGGATTCCGTCTTCACTCCCGAAGCCTCGAGAACATTCTTCGCGTACTCCTGGGCTTGGTCTTCAAACTCCGGGGCACGCTCGGCGATGATGTTCGCAATCAGTTGCACTGCGCGCTTGGTGCGCACACCCAAGTCGAGCGCAGGAAGTTCACGGGTGAACTCATTGCGAATGGCATGCTTCCATGCCTGGCTCGAGACCCTGGCACGCTGCACGCCGCCGAAATTGGCGGTTTTCGGGTTACCGGTATCGTCACGGTTGATGCAGCTCGGCGGAACGGGCTGGAGGGCATGGAAATCGATATAAACAGACATGATGTACTCCTTTATGAGATTGATATATGAAATTGATGAGGCGTTCTGTCGGTTCAACCGACCGGACCAAGCGGACTAGACTTGATTCTTTTTGGTCTTTGCCCGGTTACGGGCAACTTCGTCGCTGCGCTTGGCGTGGTAGTAATCTCCGGCCCACCGTTGCATCACTCTGGGCTTGGACCCCGGGAACTGCATCAGATAGAGATCGGATGCCAGCGAACCGTAATCCAGCACGATGATTCGATCCGCACCGCGCATCATAGTGATAAGCGACCTAATTCCGCGGACCATTCCGGGAAAATCGGAGACGGAATCCACAACAGCCATGCGACGCGTCACGGCATCGTCGGTATCGGTCGTGCGAGTGCGCTTGTTGAGCTCCGCCAACTCATAGCAGGCGGCGCCAAAACGATTGCCTTTCCCCTCGGTATCATCGGTTTCGCGCCAAGGTGCGTGAGCTCCCTCGCCTTTGGAACGCTGATGGATGGCATATAACTGCAACGCTGTCTGGAAGGCGGTGACCGCCTGCTGCGGCTCTCTGTCCAACGCACCGAGTTGGGTCTCATCCCACCCATCGAACAGTGTGGCAAGGAACATGTTCCCCACCTGCATCCAGGGAGACAGCAACTCGCCTTTCCGTAGTGTTGCCAGAGCTGCGAGAGCGTCATGGTATGTGGCTCCTGCTCGGCTCAGGTACAGGCTCTGCAATTCCCCGACCTTCGCATCCGTGTAGCGGGCGACGGCACGGGCAACAGCATCGGAGCCATAGGCTCCAGTGGTATGAACCATATCAGTCCTCCTTTATCGCGTCTGTTGACTGGGAATCCGTCAGTTTGCCAAGCCCCGAATCCTCGTTGGCGAAATACCTGAGAAGCTTGATATATTGCTCGCCGACAGCAATCTCGTAGCCTCCCACCTCGCGCTTGGCGATCCAAGAGCCTCCCATGTCTTGGAAGTACTGCTCTGCCAGCCTGATAAGCAGCCGATGGGCCTCGTCGCACCATTGAGTTTTCAATACCTCGGCATTGTCATTCTCGATGGTGCGAAGATACTTCCGGCACAGGGCATCGAGCGCGTAGTAGGCTTCCGCGCGAATGCTCGCCGTGGAAGTCAAATAGCGATTACGCATAGTCTCGTTGGGAACAAGTCCACGTACCCGGGTAACGCTTTTGGCCAATTCACCAACGCAGTTCTCGATGCGATCCAAGACGTCCAACGCCACGGACAGTGCGGATACATCGTCCCTACGCACCAACGCCTTGTTGAGGTCGAGCTGTTCGTCAACGCTGTCCGTATACACACTGTTCTGGGTGCCGTAGGTCATGCCTTGGGCATGGATTGCGACGATTTGAGGAAGGAAGGAATCTGAGAAGTCGTTGTCTTCCTCATCGTCATCATCCGCCATGAGTTCGTTCACCCACGTCAGAACACCTGCCGGGACTTGGCTCGATGCATCGAGATTCGCAAATGGAACGACGGATGCCAGTCCTCGCCACAGCGCTTTCTCCGGTTCATGTGTCTTCGGAACACGCGTTCCTTCAGGAACCCCCAAAGACTCGCCTTGTTTCTTGCTTGCGAGCCTCCACAAAGTCATGGTCTCGAACCTTGCCATGTCATTGGGATCCGGCTGCGCCCCGTATCCGATGACGACACCGGTCACACCGTTCCCGTCATCGGAAGGAATCAGACGCACACGCCGCGATGAGAAAGTGAATAAATCCGCCGGCCCCGTCAGTCGCCTTCTGCCCATAGAAGAGATTGCTTCCCTCTCCCAAACTGGCGCATCGCCGACAAGAGCAAGGAACGGTACCTCACCACTCTCAACATACATGACCCAATTCATCATGAGTGTCTCGAAGAGATTGGCTCGTTCCAGATATACGCCTCCGCAGAATCCCAGCGCCCCCGTCGAAATCTGGCCCTTGGGGGCATATTCCCTGCCGCTCCTCGCTGTTGTGCTTCCAGCAAGCGGAGTTTTGATACCCGCACAGTCGTATGCCTGAAGAGCGAGCAGCCATACCGCCGCCTCGGAGCAAGAGAGAGATTTCACGGAGCCCTTGGAACGGAGAGAAAAAAGAAACTTGTTGTCTTTATCAGGCAAATCAATGACTATCCTACCGACGTTATCGGCGTCATTACTGTTTTTACCTTGGTAAGAAAGACCCGCCTCCTGCATAAATGGTCTGTCACCACCAATCAGGTAGAAACGGTCATGAACACGTTGTAGATAAGAACCAATGACAGATACATCGAAGTGACCTGTCTCCCAAATCTTCCCCCAGACATGTTTCGTTTCCCCGTGCTTGATACCTTCACGCTGATAGCAACGGTACAACACCGCAAGCATGAATCTCAGAATTAAGATAACACCTTGCGAAAACTCGGGGACGATTCGTTGGATATCTGACGCATCCTCGAAAGCCTTCTTTAGGGAAACCTTTCTCTGGGTGCCATCGGAATATTCCGCGTTAATCCAATCTTCGTCGATGAGATTGAATTGTGGTTGAGAAACCATCTATACCTCCTTTCGACGATAATAACAATACCATTGTATCGATGCGACACACAATGTATAATTCAAATTAACTTATCATGTTCTCTTTTTTCATCATTTTCGACACTCAGCCCAGTTTCTCGGGAATACCGCACATGCTTACCTGTCAGCATGCTGCCGAATGAATCATTGTCCTCCTGATCCATCACCAACAGCAATCTTCCTCCAAGCCACGCAGAGTCTTGCCAATTTCTCACATACTCCTCGCAGCGATCCTCAAGCTCGCCGATGAGCGCATCCACATCGGAACAGACGGAAAGCGGAAGCCGAATGGCACATTGAATGAGCTTAACGGATACATCGTCAGGAGGCACCTCCCCTATCGGAAGTTCCCGTCCTTCCATAACCCACGGCAGCAAGGCAAGATGATCACCACACCGGCGAACAAGCAGGACCTCCACAGTATCCCGAGTGTCACGCACCGTCATCTGTCCCTTCTCCTCCTCGTTATTCGCAGCGTCGCCTTTCTGAACAGCGCCCCCATCTTCCCACGGCTCACCGCTGGAATTCTGGATTACAGGGTCTTGCAGAAGATACCCCTGTGCCTTAGCCTCTTTGCTCCCAATCGCCCTACGCCGTTCGTCACAATCCTTGAGATATTCCTCGCGCCATGATTGAGGAACATGTAATTCCTCGATGCGAGTCGTATCATCATCTTCGTAGGCACTCCTTACCAACGGAGCAATGTCATCTGGCAGCTGCACCGTCGAATGCGCCGAAACCCCGTAATACCCCAATGTTTCCAGCGCTTCCTTGAGACTTGCCTGCTCATACACCATCGTGAGCGCCTTAGGAAAAACAGGACCCGTCTCACCCCATCGATCGATTCCACGGATATAGCATCGGGCGATGCGCAATCGCTCCGGCCTGTCACATTCCCCATCCCCGCGATGATGGCGATGAACCCTACCCAGACGCTGCATCACCAAATCGATAGGAGCGATGTCGGTGACAAGAACGTCGAAATCAATGTCAAGCGATTGCTCGAGCACCTGGGTTCCGACGACGATATACTTCCTCGGGCGCTCACCGTTTGCCCTCGTTGCCTTCGGCCCAAGCTTCTGCCTCAAACCGGCCTCATTATTCATCCTGTCACAATCGACAAAGCGAGAGTGCGACAGCGTCACGCATTCCTTGCCAAACACCCCTTTTAGAGCTTCATACATGTTCTGTGCCCTGCCGACAGTATCACAGATGACTCCGGCGCAGCCGCCATCCGCCAAACGTTCCCGCAAAGTCCGAACAGTTGCGGAAACATCATCATCGATGACAGCGCATTCAACTGCCATCTTCCTGCCCGATGGGTCGGCTGTACACGATTGCACCGTCAACCCATCCGTATACGTAATAACGGGGTATGCGTTCTTGTCCAATACCGGCAGATTATCCATCTGGCTGTCGGAATACGCTGCTCCCCGGAGATATGCCGACGCTAAAGTATTTCTCAACTTGTCGGACAGCGTAGCAGACAACAAGATGACCGGCGCATGACAACCGCCCAGCCATTCCAACGCACGCTGGAGATACTGCTGCATGTAAGCATCATAGGCATGGCATTCGTCAATAATCACAACCTTGTTCGTCAGTCCCAATTGCCTCAACATGACATGTTTCATGCGCAAAGCCGCCATCAGCACCTGATCGACAGTACAGACGAGGAAGTTCGCAAGTACGCCCCTCTTCCTCCCCGAAAACCAATCGTTGACAACCGCCTGCTGCGTAGCATTTATCGCTGCGCCTCCTGTACCGACTGCATTATTATCCAAGTCCATACCGATGTCTTGGAAACGATTGGCTCGCATCATTTCTGCGTAGGTCTTGTTCAGCCAGGCCTTTCCGTGGGCCAGGAACATGGTGCGCTCGTTCGCTGACGATTCCGTGTCTTGTCCGAGTCTGTTGACCCAAGCACTGACTCGTTCGAACATAGCGTCAGTGGTCGCCATGGTCGGCAGTGCCACGCAGACGCCTCCGCGCTCCGCCTTATGAGCAAAAATCTCGGCAACCGCGAGCGCCGCCTCCGTTTTCCCTTCGCCCATGGGAGCCTCGATGATCATGATACCGGGATCTTTCACATTGCGCGCTATGTCTGTTGCAATTCTTTGGACAGGTCGCGGCTGGGCATGCGCCGGGAAACTGAAACGCTCCGCGAACAGTTCCTCGTCGGTCTGTGGCATCGCGTTCTCTTTCCACGATGGTGGCAAGTCGAGTTTCCTCCACGCCCTGTCCGCACGCTTCCGCAATCCTTCTGAAGTTTCAATGAGCGAACATTCGTATAACAGTGCGGCTCCCCTGTCCGAATCTTCGTCGCAGTCATATGGCCGCGCGGGAATGAGCGGGAAATACAATGTGTTGCTCGCAATCCAATCCGACATGATCACGATGCCGGTAATCAGGGACTGGTTCTCCGTGCTGAGAAGTGTAGTCGGCTCGTCATGGACATGAAGGTCACGCAAGTAATTCAGGTCATCATCGTCAAGATGTGCTAGGGTCCGCACGTAATCAATCAGCTCAAATTGGACAGACTGCCACGCCTTATTCTTGGCGTTGTCTTTGTTGAACTTCCCGGCTTTACCGGGATTACTGTTGTAGAAGCCACAACGGATATCCCATCTCTTGACTTGCTTGAGCGATCCATCAGTCTGTGCCCTCGGCGTATGGGGAATCGGGATCTTCCCATGATGGGCTGCAAGGATTCCTCCTAAGAAACGTGCCTTTTTTAGCTTCCAACCGTATTTTGACAGGTAATCGACCAGCAATCTATCTCCGATGACAGGATGCCCCAGCCACTGCTCGCCCTTGGATTGAACCCGTGAATCACCAATGAAGGGAAGTCCCGTATCCCGCAACTTCCACATCAGATTCCCCTCTTCGCCACTTCCCCATGTCTGGGACTGAAACTCCGGCGACGCTTTACCGAGGTCATGGATTCCTGCGAGGAACGTCACCACACTTCGAGCAAGGCGTGCATCGCCATTGCAGTCCGCGATGATGTTGTCTTTCGTTCCCTGGGGCACCCACCCATCCCAAAGATGTTCGCAGGTATACAGAGAATCTGTCATATGCACATACAGCGGGAGCCACAGAGGCCCGGCGATTCCGTCGGATTGTCCTCGATCGCTTTTTGCCCACAACGATGCGGCTACAGCACTCACACCTTGCATATTTACGCCCCCAATCAACCGTGATCGGTAATTTTCAAGCTTCTGCGCTACATCGACGAATGATAGCCATGCGCATAGACTGTCGGAAACGACCAGTGACACGCGACACCATCAACACTCTCGGCACCAATTGATTTCCTGGCATACCCTTCATCGACCACATTTCGAGGTATGGCGACAAGACCATGACGAATGAGGCAATATAATAGATGGGTCACTGTTCCCGATATTCATCGGGATGATCCCATGATCAGTTACTATGAGCAATGTTCCCCGCACTTGGCGGGGTGTATTTTGCCTCGCCAACAATAAGATTTCCACAGACAGCTCCAATATTTCGGACACATTCAAATCGGAATATCACTAAGACGTTCTTAAAACGTCGAAGATGGCACTCGCATCGATTCATTAACCGAAGGCTAACACACTATGCCCATGATGTCTTAACTTCACAAACTATGACATACATGAAAACACGCAACAACGTCAGCCATTCCACGTATTTCACTGGTCTCCCAGCCAAGATCTTGTCGTGATGCATCTGCCGCGGTAGGCCCTCTCCATAAGTTCTGCCCCTTCCCACAGGAAAAGGAAACTTACCGGAATCTTCAGCGCCATCCGGCGCGACGGTGGTGGCTGATGGATTCGAATCAGCAAGGCATCACGTATCCGGCTTAAAACCGAACGTCCTCAACCACTCGGACAAACTTATCGAAGCGGGCACGGGAGTCGGCTCGCTTGCACGCGTTGCAGACCATTGCCTGACCAATCGGCCAACTTGCTGGAAATGGCGATACCGTCACCAGTAGCCCGCCGATGACGTACGCCACTCCACGTTTGAAAGCCGACAATCTGCGGAGATACCCTATTAATTCATCATCCGGCATGCCAGTGTTGGAGGAATTATCGAATACGACGCGAACCGCATCCCGTTTCTTCAACGTGTTCTTTATGTAGCCGTCCGCCGTGTCCTTGCTTGAACGCTCTTGAAGCGATTTCAGCTCGATATCATTCTCCAGATTCTTAAGGCCTTTGCCAACCAGTCAGACCATTGTCGTCCTTCTCTTCCACATGACCAATCCGGAAACGCAACGTCGGAAGCAAAAAGTTCTCGTCGCACCTACCGGCGGGAACTTCCCTCAATCCTAACCAATTTTGGACATCATCAGCAAGATGAAAACATGCATCTTAACTCGTGAACACCGTGTCCGCCGATGCCAGCACCAGCATGCCCGTCGGACTGACGCCGACGCCCATCACGTAATCATTCCCGTATACATGGAGAATACGGTTTCCGGGCACCCACCCGCATTGTTATTGAAGTCATCCCCACATGCGCGGGGAACACAATGGCATGCACTGTATATTCCAGATTGATCATGAGCGTGTGAAAGACAATGGTGGCAGGCTTATCGAGAAAGGCCTGGCCGATCTGGCTGACGGCACCGAGCTGAAATCACTGCATGAATGCTCAAGCAAGAACACAGTTAATAGCTACATGAAGAACACCGCGAAGAAGCATGACGCTGTTCGCGTCGTTTTCGATAACTCCCAGAACGACGATATGTCGGATGACGAATTAATCGGATATCTGCGTAGGTCACAAGCTTTCAAAAATGGTTCAGTGTACATCATCGACTCCGAAAGCGCACTAGTGAGAATCAGATTGCCCGTGCCGGTACCACCTACAGGTGGTACCGGCACGGGCTATTGAATCCAGTGTATCACACATTTTTGGCGGGCTGGCCGAGCGGCCAGGCAACGGTCTGCAAAACCGTGCAGACGGGGTCGACTCCCGCGCCCGCTTCGGTGGTTTGCCCGAGTGGTCGAAGGGGCCCGGCTGTAAACCGGGTGCATGATGCCGCGCTGGTCCAAATCCAGCAGCCACCACTGTCGCGCCGCACGGCGTGGACGTTTCAACCCGTCCGGGAGATTCCGGGCGGGGGATCATCCCCGCATGCGCGGGGAACACGGATACTCGGATTCCGAACTCATTGAAGCGATCCGAGTATGCAAGCATGCGCATCCCGCGGCTGTCTATTTTCTTGGCAAGGACGGGAGTTTTGTCAAAGCTCGTAGTCTAATTGAGTAGGTAGACGAAAGCGAGGCTCCCATGACTCAGGCGTAAAGCCCGAGCGGGGTGGCCTCGCTCTGTATCCGATTCTATCATGCTTGGTGGGGATCATCCCCGCATGCGCGGGGAACACCTAGCGGCATCGGTCGAAGCGTTGAACAACCCGGGATCATCCCCGCATGCGCGGGGAACACCGCGTCGACAACCGGTGTCAGCGCCTTGCTGACGGATCATCCCCGCATGCGCGGGGAACACACGGCGGCTCTCACGGCGCTTGCGACTCAGTCGGGATCATCCCCGCACGCGCGGGGAACACCAGAACGGCGGGGATTGTGTGGACGGCCTCAAGGGATCATCCCCGCATGCGCGGGGAACACCACCTGCGCGGCTGTGAAGCGCCCGATCTACTGTCGGGTCCGTTCGTCTGCTCCGGCAATCCACCTTGATTTCAGGCATAAGAAAAGCCACCCATGTGGGTGGCTTGAACTGATTGGAGGAATCACGCCTCCTGCTTGACGCGTTCCTTTTCACGCTCCCGCAGATATTCACGGAAACGTTCATATTCCTCATCGCACGTCGGGTCTTCGTCGTGGACCTGACCGAACAGGACGATCATGTCCTGCGGCGGCTCGAGGTTGAAGTCCTCAATGGCGTCCACGGCCGTCGCCACCGAAAGCCCCGGTCCGTCGCCATCGAGCATCTCCTGGGCGAGATCGGCATCATAATCCTTTCCTTGCTCGCGCAGAAACGCGATCATCATGTCTGCAAGCCGTACATGACGTGCATATTCAGGACTTCCGGACACTAACACGGTCATTACCTCCAATGACAGGCATGATTGACGTTACGCGCGGTTTTGATTTTCCGGCTTTCGAAAAACTGACACGAACCACGACACCATCTATTGTACCTTTGACTGATCCTCTACGATGCCCGTCGGCAAGCAATTTCTCGATATGCTCCATGTTCCCCGGCATGCGTAGGACTCGTATCCCGGCATCCTTGATCTCTTCAGGCCCCCATGACTCAGGGAACTCATATGATTGCTCTCGCTGCCATCCGTATCCGTGTAGATGCGCGCCGCCTTTGTCTAGACCATACAGGATGTGGGGATCATCCCCGCGTGCGCGGGGAACACGCATTCGTGAAACCCAAATTCATGATGGCTTGGGGATTATCCCCGCATGCGCGGGGAACACAAACAGCTGCTCCTCTTTGGTGTGTGGTTTCGGGGATCATCCCCGCATGCGCGGGGAACACGGCCGTGGCGGCGCGGGGCACGTGCGGCCGGCGGGATCATCCCCGCATGCGCGGGGAACACCTGTTTGATATAGGTTTCGAGGTCGTTGAGCTGGGATCATCCCCGCATGCGCGGGGAACACAGCCGCTTGGGTACTGAACCTGCGGGCCGTGTGGGATCATCCCCGCATGCGCGGGGAACACCGGTCGCGTGCTTGGTTTGATTTTCGGCTTAGGGGATCATCCCCGCATACGAGGGGAACACTTGTGCTGACGAGGTTGGCGCATTGCCAACCAGGGATCATCCCCGCATGCGCGGGGAACACCGGATGGCGGTTGTCGTGTCGGTCGCAGTGCCGGGATCATCCCCGCATGCGCGGGGAACACTTTCACCCGTCGCATTAATGCAGGTGTCTATGAGGATCATCCCCGCATGCGCGGGGAACACACCAAAGGCGCGGGAACCGTCTCGCCTTCCTTGGGATCATCCCCGCATGCGCGGGGAACACGTGATGCCGTTAGCTGCGAGCTGCGCGGTGGTGGGATCATCCCCGCATGCGCGGGGAACACCTTCGGATTACGATACCCCGTGCCCCGGGTGAGGGATCATCCCCGCATGCGCGGGGAACACCAGGAAGTTCAGGTTCTCCCTGAGTTTCAGGAGGGATCATCCCCGCATGCGCGGGGAACACGTTTTGACGCTCGAGAACCACGCCTTGATGTTGGGATCATCCCCGCATGCGCGGGGAACACAGAACCGTGGCACGAATGGAAACGTCGGCCGAGGGATCATCCCCGCATGCGCGGGGAACACAGCGTATGCCATTCGTCATCATGTCCTTTCTCGGGATCATCCCCGCATGCGCGGGGAACACTGCGTTTGGTGGCTCGGGGCTTCGTTCCGAGTGGGATCATCCCCGCATGCGCGGGGAACACTTGCCCGGATGCCGGCGGCATTCGGTGATCATGGGATCATCCCCGCATGCGCGGGGAACACGGCTGGAACACCGATGATGGGGCCGAGCTCGCGGGATCATCCCCGCATGCGCGGGGAACACGGAGCGGTGGGGCGGTCACTTGGTGCGTGACGGGGATCATCCCCGCATGCGCGGGGAACACCCGAGAAAATCATCACAGGCAACGGCCTCACCGGGATCATCCCCGCATGCGCGGGGAACACTATGCGAATTGCACGCAAGGCCCGTTGTCGCGGGGATCATCCCCGCATGCGCGGGGAACACCCAGTCAAACACGACGCGGGGGGCGTCGGTCTGGGATCATCCCCGCATGCGCGGGGAACACCGCTCGAATCCCGTGGTATGGGCAATCAGCATGGGATCATCCCCGCATGCGCGGGGAACACGGCGTTGTTGGTGGTCTGCGTGTTCGCCAATTGGGATCATCCCCGCATGCGCGGGGAACACTGATGGCGATGAATGTTTGGATGCCGTTGGTGAGGATCATCCCCGCATGCGCGGGGAACACTTGAAGCGATCGGGGTTCTGCGCGCCGCCCACGGGATCATCCCCGCATGCGCGGGGAACACTCGGCGGTCTGCCAGCTTGACGTGTCGATGCCGGGATCATCCCCGCATGCGCGGGGAACACTTCCCACCAAGCAAACGCATCACACTGATAGCGGGATCATCCCCGCATGCGCGGGGAACACATCCGATTCTGCGAGCGCATCGTCCGCGTACAGGGATCATCCCCGCATGCGCGGGGAACACCTGTGCATGTCAAGGATTGACTGCACAGTGAGGGGATCATCCCCGCATGCGCGGGGAACACTTTACCGTCCCGGAGAAGACCATCGCCATCCAGGGATCATCCCCGCATGCGCGGGGAACACGTCGGCGCGCTCATCGGCGTGAGCCAGCTCACGGGATCATCCCCGCATGCGCGGGGAACACTTGACATCATTGAAGCCGGCGGTCAATGCCTGGGGATCATCCCCGCATGCGCGGGGAACACGAGTGTCGGTGCTGCCGGTGTTCTCCATGCCTGGGATCATCCCCGCATGCGCGGGGAACACGGCTGGCGTAGCTGCCGATGTTGAGGCCCTGCGGGATCATCCCCGCATGCGCGGGGAACACCGAGGGTCGCGCCCTGCGCTGGAGCGGTGATGGGGATCATCCCCGCATGCGCGGGGAACACGGCTGGCGTAGCTGCCGATGTTGAGGCCCTGCGGGATCATCCCCGCATGCGCGGGGAACACTAATGGTCTTGTCACGGGTACGACTACGGGTCGGGATCATCCCCGCATGCGCGGGGAACACGATGTGGAGGGCAGGCAGAATCAGGCGGGCATGGGATCATCCCCGCATGCGCGGGGAACACCGTTCGGTCTCACTGGAATCTGACGGGCGCGAGGGATCATCCCCGCATGCGCGGGGAACACGGTGCCGCCGCGCGAGTTGAGCACGCCCTCCAAGGATCATCCCCGCATGCGCGGGGAACACTGAACGTCTTCCACGCGCGCCGCCCGGTCTCCGGGATCATCCCCGCATGCGCGGGGAACACACTGCACACCACACGAGGACGTCGGACGAGACGGGATCATCCCCGCATGCGCGGGGAACACTTGTCGGGCACCGACTCGTTGACGGCGTACCGGGGATCATCCCCGCATGCGCGGGGAACACCAAGACGGGAATCCGGACAAGGGTTTGCGGCAGGGATCATCCCCGCATGCGCGGGGAACACCATTCAACACTGAAAACACCGAACTCGGCACCGGGATCATCCCCGCATGCGCGGGGAACACATGGCGCGAGTGGTGTCGGATTGACAGCCGAAGGGATCATCCCCGCATGCGCGGGGAACACCGTGTGCCTCGGTGAGTGTTAGTCACCGCCCCGGGATCATCCCCGCATGCGCGGGGAACACTGCCGTGGTGTGGTGCAAGGCAGGCCGTCGAAGGGATCATCCCCGCATGCGCGGGGAACACGGCGTCCCGGTGATTGTGATGCCGTTGAGCCTGGGATCATCCCCGCATGCGCGGGGAACACCATCGCTTACTTTTCCGTAGCGGTTCGATGCCGGGATCATCCCCGCATGCGCGGGGAACACGAACGGCGGTTTCATTGATTTCGATTCCACTGGGGATCATCCCCGCATGCGCGGGGAACACTCCGTCGTTCAGTTGGAGTATGAGCGTGTCTGAGGATCATCCCCGCATGCGCGGGGAACACCTTGCGAATGCTGCTGATGGTATCCGTGACGGGGGATCATCCCCGCATGCGCGGGGAACACACAGTCATAATACCGTTCATTGTTAGTCCTTAGGGATCATCCCCGCATGCGCGGGGAACACCCGCGGTTCGCTGATACCGGGGGCAAGGCCGCGGGATCATCCCCGCATGCGCGGGGAACACTCTGCTTCAGGACGATATCAATTCCCCGTTCGGGGATCATCCCCGCATGCGCGGGGAACACTCTGCTTCAGGACGATATCAATTCCCCGTTCGGGGATCATCCCCGCATGCGCGGGGAACACCGCGCCTGGTCGAGCGCGCCCGCCTCGATACCGGGATCATCCCCGCATGCGCGGGGAACACCCTTAGTTGGCTTGGCCGCATCAGCTTCAGCCGGGATCATCCCCGCATGCGCGGGGAACACTATCCTCGTCCATGTCAATATACAGGCGTGGGGGGATCATCCCCGCATGCGCGGGGAACACTGAGCATCTACGATGTATGCTTTGCCGCCGATGGGATCATCCCCGCATGCGCGGGGAACACAATCCATCGACTAGGGAGCTTCTTGGCGAGTGGGGATCATCCCCGCATGCGCGGGGAACACCGTGCAGAAAGAGCTTGGTGTTACCGTTGACGGGGATCATCCCCGCATGCGCGGGGAACACTGCATCTCATAAGCATAAATGCACCTCTGACAGGGATCATCCCCGCATGCGCGGGGAACACAGCGGCCCGTTCACGGACGAGCAGTGGAGACTGGGATCATCCCCGCATGCGCGGGGAACACGCTGGTATCCATTTCTTTGTTGACGATTATCAGGGATCATCCCCGCATGCGCGGGGAACACGATGATCGGATGCCGATCTATCGTATGCGTCAGGGATCATCCCCGCATGCGCGGGGAACACTCATACGCACGGAAATACGCGGTTCAAGGGTTGGGATCATCCCCGCATGCGCGGGGAACACTGAGCCAATGTGGCCGCGCGTTCGTTCGCGTCAGGATCATCCCCGCATGCGCGGGGAACACTTGCCGACCGTGGATGGGACTTGACCAAGCCAGGGATCATCCCCGCATGCGCGGGGAACACCGTCCGCAACCGGCAGCCCGGTCGTGGACGGGGGGATCATCCCCGCATGCGCGGGGAACACATTTCCGTATTATTTTTTTGTTCTGTGGCTTTGGGATCATCCCCGCATGCGCGGGGAACACCTCACCTGATAAGGAGGAGAAACATGGAAACGGGGATCATCCCCGCATGCGCGGGGAACACGATTCCAAGCGTGAGGCTAAACGCTATCAGGAGGGATCATCCCCGCATGCGCGGGGAACACAAATTGCCCCACATGGATCCGAGTACGCTCTGGGGATCATCCCCGCATGCGCGGGGAACACGTATTCCTCGAGCACGTGCTGTCGGGCGTCGCGGGATCATCCCCGCATGCGCGGGGAACACACAAACACAGACAGGCCGGAAGGCGAGAAGTGGGGATCATCCCCGCATGCGCGGGGAACACTTCAACGCCGTCCGCAATGCGACCAGTCCGCAGGGATCATCCCCGCATGCGCGGGGAACACCGCCGACCGGCTGCTGTACGCCAACACGGACGGGGATCATCCCCGCATGCGCGGGGAACACCATATTGCGCCTGTCCCAGTCTTTCGAGGATGGGGATCATCCCCGCATGCGCGGGGAACACACTATGAAAAGCGCAAACTCCCGCCATTTACTATAGCAGCATTCATCATTTCCGTTTACTTTGCGTTGATCATCGACCCAACATTTATTCGCCCCGCGATGCCGGTCGATATGATCCCTTACTCCCCCAGCACCTCCGCCGTGTCCACCACCAGCGTTACCGGCCCGTCGTTGACCAACGCCACTCGCATGTGTGCGCCGAATCGGCCTTCTTTGACGGTGAGTCCTTGCGCACGCAACGCTTCATTGAAGGCGAGCCACACACGTTTGGCGTGTTCAGGTGCGCCGGCTGCGATGAAGCTCGGCCGGTTGCCTTTGCGGATGTTGCCGTACAACGTGAACTGCGAGATGGAGAGGATTTCGCCGTTATGCTGGGTGATCGACTCGTTCATGCGGCCGTCCGCATCCTCGAATACGCGCAGCCGGGCGATTTTGCCGGCGAGCCAGTCAATTTCCCGCTGACCGTCCGCATCCGCGACGCCGACGAGCAGCACATACCCCGTGCCGATGGTTTGCTTGACGAACGTCGGGTCGACGCTGTTCGTCGAGGGGTCGATCACGTCGACGCTGGCTTCGCTCACCCTCTGCAATACGATTCTCATACCACCCACTCTATCGCGCGGCCATGGCGGGATGTCACGTCCGTGCGGTGTATTGCTTGGTTTCGGCGTTCTGTTCCCCCGCTCGCTTGCACCATCACCTGTTCGGCTCGCAGCCGATTTGAGTCGAGTAACGAAATGTCGTATACTGAAAAGTCCGGTCCATTCCGGGGTTTGATAATTCAAAAGGGGCTGATCGGTTTCGACGGTGACCTGTTCGTCGCAGGGAAGCGTGCCGAGAACGCGGAGTCCACTCGTGATGCCCTCCGCGAAACAATAAGTGCTAAATCTAACCGCACTGAGTTTGCTCTCGCTGCCTGAGCTTCGCGCCAGGATTAACCAGTGAGCAGCCGCTCCGTTCACTCCCCCTCGTCTTCGGGGAGATGTTGAGCGTCGTTTAGGAGACTTGCTCCGGCCATCGCACCGCAGGGTGGCTGGGGGACTTTTTCTGCGGATATGCTCGCCATCAGTTGTCTGCGACATCGATGGGGGCAGAAAAACTGCCGCACGGCCAGCAGACTACGCACGTAGAAGACTGAGGGTACGGTCACCGGACCGGGGTTCAATTCCCCGCAGCTCCACTGAACAACAAACGCCATTCCGCAAGGAGTGGCGTTTTTTGTTTACCGTGAACGGTGATTGGTCAACTGCGTTGGCATTTAATAATGCCACTCCACTTCCTTCCCCTGTCTACAGCCGGCGTTACCTATGGAATCATCCGATTTCAACCCGCCGGCCGCATGCCATTACGCCACTCGACCTGCGGCTACCGCGAGGAGAGAGCAACCATGGCACAGGCTGACGAGACGCGGCATACCGCGACTGACGTGACCGGTACCAACACCGCTGCAAACAATGCGATTCCCGCAACCACCGACGCACGCTCGACCACAGGAAATCTCAAAGGGGACCTGACCCGCGGGCCGCTGATCCCCACCATGCTGCGCTTTTCGATTCCCTACCTCATCACCTGCTTCCTGCAAAGCTGCTATGAGCTGGCCGACCTGCTGATTGTCGGCAGGTTCAATGGCGCGGATTCCGTATCCGCCGTATCCACCGGCAGCCAGATGACCCACCTGGTGACCGTCACCATCGTCGGCCTGACCACGGGCATCACCGTGACCATCAGCCACGCGATCGGCGCCCGGCGCATGGACAAAGTGCAACGCCAGATCGGACAATCCATCCGCCTGTTCGCCTTTGTCGCAATCATCGCCACCATCGCCCTGACAGCGAGCGCCGACCCGTTGCTGCTCCTACTGTCCACGCCGCCTGAAGCGTTCAGCCAGGCGCACGACTACGTGACCATTTGCTTCTTCGGCACCCCGTTCATCGTCGCATACAACGTGATCAGCGCGATATTCCGCGGATTCGGCGACTCCCGACACCCGATGTATTTCGTTGCCCTCGCCGGACTGCTCAACGTGGGACTCGACCTCGCGTTTATTGGCGGCGCACACATGCAAGCGGCAGGCGCCGCGCTCGCCACGGTCATCTCTCAAGCGTTCTCGGTGGTGGCGGCCCTCATCTATCTCAAGTTCGCAAACACCGGCGTTCGCGTCCGGAAAGCCGACCTCGCCTACGATTGGGCCGGTACACGGCAGATCCTGACCATCGGCACGCCGATCGCACTGCAGGAACTGTGCATCCAGGTCTCGTTCATCGTGATCACCGCCATCGCCAACGGGCGCGGCCTGGAAATCTCCGCCGCTGTCGGCATCGTCGAGAAAATCATCTCCTTCCTGTTCCTCGTGCCCTCGGCAATGCTGTCCACCGTGTCGGTGGTCGCCGGGCAGAACGCCGGCGCACGGCAACATTCGCGCAGCAAGACGGCGCTGCGATACGGCATCACCATGTGTATAGCGTACGGTGCGCTTGTGTGTTTCGCGAGCCAGATCTGGGGCGCCGACATCGTGCGCGTCTTCTCCCCCGACGACGAAGCGGTGGTCAGGTACGGGGCGCAATACCTGAGCAGTTACTCCTTCGACTGCATTCTCGCAGGCGTGCACTTCTGCTTCAGCGGGTTCTTCAGCGCCTACGGCAAATCCCTGTACACGTTCGCTCACAATATTGCGTCGGTGCTGCTCGTGCGCATCCCCGGGGCGTATGCGGCATCCTTGCTGTGGCCGGACAACCTGTTCCCCATGGGATGCGCCGCGCCACTCGGCTCGCTGCTGTCAATCCTCATCTGCTCGGCGCTGTATTACCTGCGATTCAGCAAGCGGCATCCGGCGGCGATTGTCGACGAGCAGTGACAGGTGACCGCTTACGCGCCATGTGAACCGGCTCCAGCCGCATCATCCCGGCGATTGTACGAGCCAATCCTCACACAACCGCACACCGACACACCGGCGCCCCGAAGGCACCGTCGTCTCCACGCCTGCACACCAGCTCACGAAGCAGCCAACAGGCTACTTAATCATCGGCCGCAGCGGCGCCGAGACGTCCACTGAATGCTTGTCTCCAATCACATTCGGGTCGTTGATGATTTTATCGACCACGGCTTTCTTGAGTTTCATCTGCGAGGCATTCCCCCAGATGATTGTGTAGTTGCCGTTGTCCAGCTCGGTGGTGACGGAATCCTGCGTCTGCGCGGTGACTTTGCTCACCCGCGCCCGCATCGCGTCGGACAGTGAATCCACGACTTTCACCGCAGTCACCACGGACCGGCTCTTCAGGCTTTTGGCTACATCATTCACTTCGATGACCGGAATGCCGTCGGTCGAAGCGTTTTTCACGGAATTCAGCACCCGCCCTTTGCCGTCGACCGCGGTCAGCGAACCGTCGGGCGTTTTCAGCATGGCGGCCGGTTCCTGCGCGCTGATGGCGACCTGCATGCCGTGAGGGTATTGTTTCGTCGCCGTCGCCTTGCTGACACCAGGAATGGCAGCAAGCTGCGTTTCGATGTCATTGGTCGACACCAGAAGCAAAGATTTCCCTGCCTGAGCCGAGGCGATGGACTCCACTTTGCTGCCACTGACCCATTCGTTGGCCCCGGACACGGTAATTTGCGCGGAGTCAAGCCGCAGCAACGGCGAGAAGAACAGCGCCCACACGACGCCCACGACAGCGGCTATGGACACCATGGTGATTGCCACGCGTTTGACGACCATCAGCGTGTTGACATGCCGACGTTCCTTGACGCGCGCATTGAAATCCACGACTTTTGGCCGCGCGGCGACACCCAACGGCCCGGTGCTTTCTCTCAGCGTTTTGGCGACCAAGTCCTCACTTTGCAACGCTCTGGCATCCACGAATCCAGTCGCTCTGGACGCACCAGTTCCGGATACACCAGTACCGGACATACCAGTGCCAGACACACCGCCGACGGAGACTCTCCTTCCGCGTCGCGTTGGACTTACAAGATCAGAACCACTCCCCTGTTCGCCGCCATCCGCGGATTTGTTCAGCCTGTTGCGCTTCGCCGAACTCGCCACACGGCCTTGTTTCGTGGTCCCGCCCTTCTTGGAGGCAGCATCCGAATCCGCGTTCTTGCGCCTGTTTCGGGACACAATCGCGCGCAACGACCGCTTGCGGCGGCTCGCGGCAGGCTCCGCGGCATTGCTTGCATTACTGGATTTGCCGGCATCGCCTGCATTGTCCGATGACGATGGACGTCGTTCAGGCACGGTAGCGCGTCCGGATACTGCAGAACGACCCGACGACCCGCGGTCTGAGGCGGCGCGGCCGGAAGCCGCTCTGCGAGACACTGGCTTGGATGAGTTCGCATCCCTGGCACCGCCGTATGACATACCGGGGATGGTCGGACCCGGCACACTCCGGGATTGCCTTGCGACGCGCGGAAAAGTACCGCTCGACGATATCCGGGCATCTCGTGACACGTTGTCTGACGGCATCTTGTTTCCTGATGCGGCGTTTCCTGATGCTATACTCCTCGCTGCCGCGTTCCCTGTCACCCTTCTCGATGCCGCGGTATCGGCTCCGGATCCAGCACGCCCAGCGCCGGGTTGAACACGACCTGCGACAGAACGCGGTTCGCGCCCGGTGTGTTGCCGCCCGTCATGCGATGACCCGCCGACAGACCCGCTTCGTGCCACGCGTCCTGGCATATCAATCCCCGCAGTTCTCGCGGTGCGCCTCGAGCGCGTGCAACAGCACCGGTCCCATGGCGGTGATATCGCCCGCCCCCACGGTGAAGACCACATCGCCGTGATGCGCGCGCATCGCCATCATCAGCGCCGCGGTATGCATGTCGTCGACCGCACGGATCCAGTCCGCCGGCTCATGGTCGATCCCCTTGGCGGCATCGACGATGGTCTGCGCGGTAATATCCGGGAAATCCTCCTGCTTTTCTCGCGCCGGGTAAATACCGGTCACAATCACATCATCGGCGAGCGCCAACGCCTCAGCGAACTCGCGTGCGAAGAACTTGGTACGCGAGAACAGATGTGGCTGGAACAGTACGCGGATGACGGCATCCGGGTAACGCCGACGCGCCGCGTTGAGCAGAGCGGTGATTTCGGTGGGGTGATGCGCGTAATCGTCCACGACGGTGACTTGCTTCTCACATCCGCGCACTTGGAAGCGGCGGGATGCGCCGAGGAAGCTTCCCGCGGCTTGCGCGGCGGCATCGGGGTCCATGCCCAGCAGCGTGGCGGCGATGATTGCGGCGGTCGCGTTGCGGGCGTTATGGATGCCTGGAATCTTGAGGCTGACTGGAATGGCGTGTGCTTCTCCGGTGAGCGCGGCGGGCATGTCGATGGTGAACCGTTCCTCACCGTCGCCGGCCTGCTCGCTTTCTGATGTGATGGTGACGATGGCGGCGCCTGCGGCCTGGGCTACAGCATCGAGCACCATCTGCGCACTGTGCGTGGTGTAGATGACCGTGCGGTGCATGACCGAATCATCAAGGCCGCGCAGCACGTCGAGCGCACCCGGGTCGTCGGTGGTCATGACGATATGCCCTCGTGCGTGCGATGCGTAGGTGACGAAGGCCTCACAATAGCGCTCTGGCGTGCCGTAATGGTCAAGATGATCCGCTTCGGCATTGGTAATAATGGCGATGGCGGGCTGGTATTTGGCGAAACTGCCGTCAGACTCGTCGGCTTCTGCGACGAGGATGCGCCCGGTGCCGGCATGTCCGCCGTCAAGGGTCTGGCCATCGGGGCCTTGGATGGTGCCGCCAATCGCGTAACTGGGATCAGCCAGGTCACCGGTGCCTGCGTGCACGAGGATATGAGACAGCAGCGAACTGGTGGTGGTTTTGCCGTGTGCACCGGCTACGGCGACCGCATCATGATGGTTCATGAGCAGTGCGAGGATATCGCTGCGATGCACGATATGCGAGCCTTGGGCCGCCGCGGCGACGATCTCTGGATTGTCCGGCTTGATGGCGCTGGAATACACCACGGTTGACGCGCCACGCACATTGTCCGCCCGCTGGCCGATCGCAACCTGAATGTCGAGGGCTTCGAGCCGTTCGGTTTTCGCGTTGCGCTCCCTGTCCGAGCCGGTGACGTTCACGCCCTGCTCATGCAGCATTTCAGCGAGGACACTCATGCCCGCTCCCCCAATGCCGATGAAGTGGGTTGTTCCCAAATCGCTGACTTGCTGGTCTTCAGTGAAGGCCGCAACAGTCGGGTCAAGCACGATAGGCTCTGTATTCATGATGGAAGGCACCGCTTTCTCTTGGTTGCTGTCCCTATTATGGCATGATTATGTGTGATGATGGCGTAGCGGCCTGTATGCCGCCGGCGTCCCGGCCTACCTGCGCGCCGCTGCAAGGCTGAGGATGTGCCGGGCCATGATGTCGGCCGCGTCACGTATGCCATACTGCCAGGCGTGGTCGCCGAGCTCGTGCAAACGTTGCGGATCATCCAGCAGTCCGGCGATATGGTCATGCACCCATGCAGCGGTGAAATCGCTGTCATTGACCATCATGCCGCCGTCCGCGTCGACAACTGGTTGCGCGTTGAAGCGCTGCTCGCCGTTGCCGATCGGCAACGGAACGTAGATTGCGGGCAGTCCAAGCGCGGTCAGTTCGCACACCGTGCCGGCCCCCGCCCGGCAAATCACCAAATCAGCGCATGCGAAGGCCAAATCGATGCGTTCCAAGTATTGCGCGACATGATAATCACCCTGCCCGGCGTGGGCCGGATCAAGGTCGTTCAAGGCGTCCGCCCCGGCCTTGGCTGTCACGTCAGCTTCGACCTGCGCGATTTTGCCTTTACCGGTCAAATGGATGACCTGCGCACGCTTCAACAGGTCGGCTGCCGCACCGGCGACCGCCGTGTTGAGGCTCAACGCGCCAAGCGAACCACCGGTGATCACGACGACCGGACGACCGGGGTCAATGCCCAGCTGTGCGGCAGCCTGCGCACGCACCGCAGGATAGTCGGTTCTGATGCGAGCAGCGAGCTGCGCGATGGCGGGGCGCAACGGCAGGCCGACCCGCTCAATCGTGGTTCCTTTGCCAGGCTTCAAGCCGGTGTTTTCGTATGCCGTGCCGATAAAGGACGCCCATTGGGCGCCGAGCTTGTTGGCCATGCCCGCTCGGGCGTTTTGTTCGTGGATCACCACGGGGATGCCCATCGCGTGGGCGACAGAATACACGGGCGCGGAGGCGTACCCGCCGAAACCGACGACTACCTGCGCTTTTCGGCGCTCCAGAATCGCACGCACTTTGCGCTTTTCGCGGCTCCACCGCCACGGGAAGGTGAGCGCGTCCTTGTTCGGGCGGCGCGGGAACGGGACTTTTTCCACCGTATCCAGCTCGTAGCCGGCCTGCGGGACGAGATCATGCTCAAGTCCGACCGCCGTGCCGATGACACTCAGTCCGGCATCGGGTTCAATCCGCCGGATGGCGTCCGCGACGGACAACAGCGGGTTCACATGTCCGGCGGTACCGCCGCCGGCCAATACGATATTCGTCATGCTTTCAGCTCACCTCGTGGGTTGCCTTATGGTCCTGTACAGTACTGGTTTCGATGCCGCGGATACCACACGCGGCCATCCTCACTACTCTACCGCTCAGCTTGCCCGCCGCAACAAGCTCGCTCGTCGCAGCCTTAAAAGTGAAGCTCCCGCATCCGCGCGCCGGCATCGGGCATGGTTGCAGGCCCTCAGGAATTGAGCGGGTTGGTTGCCGAAGCAATCTGCGTCTCCTGGCGCATCATGCTGATGGCCACACCAGCTGCTGTCAGACACATGATCAATGACGAGCCGCCCGCCGACACGAACGGCATCGGCACGCCCATCACCGGCAACAGGCCGATAACGACCATGATGTTGATAATCGCCTGGCCGACGATCCACACCGCGATGGAAACCAACGCAATCGAAGTGTACCGGTCCTTGGATTGCAGGGCGATGCATGCGAGGCACCATCCGATCAGCACGAACATGATGATGATAACGATTGCGCCGACAAAGCCAAGTTCTTCGCCGATGATCGCAAAAATAAAATCGTTGTGCGCTTCCGGCAAGTAGTTCCATTTCTCGCGGGAGTTGCCCAGCCCGACTCCGGCGAAACCACCTGATGCGAGCGCGTATTTCGCGTGGATGCTCTGATAGCAGGTGCCTTGCATTTGTGTGGTATCGCACGAGGTGTACGCCGAAAGCACGCGAGCGAGACGGTTCGGGCTTTGGATGACCAGCACCCCGGCGAGTACTGCGACCACGGCGCCCATGATGCCGAACCACGATTTCGGCATGCCACCGAGCAGCAGTGCGATCAAGCCGATGATGAGAATGACCATATCGGTGCCCATATCGCGGCCGAGCATAACAAGTGCGCAGCAGATGATCAGCATGATGATTGGCACGGCGTACGGTCGGTGATCTTTATCGGTGCTGCGTTGTTGGGCGATAACCACGCCGAGCGGCATCCACAGGCATACTGCGAGTTTCATGAACTCGGCTGGCTGCATGGTGAATATGCCGAGGTTGACCCATCCGGTGTTGCCCTGATAGTTGACGCCCAGCGGTGACATGGTCAGCAGCTGAAATCCCCATGCAATGATGAGAATCACGCCGGAACACCTGCGGTAGGCGAGAGCTTTCAAGCGTGACGCGCCGAAGCAGAGCACCAGACCGATCAGACAGAATTTGCCTTGGGTCAACGCCTGCGACCACGGGCTTTTCCCGCTGGAGATATTGCTGATAACCGAGCTGGAGAAGACCATGACCGTGCCAAGGAAGGTGAGGAACATGACCGCGCCGATAAAACAGTGGTAGCACCATAGGGGGCTTTTGAGCATACGGATGCCGTGGGCGTCGCCGGTGGTGCTTGGGTCGATGACCGGCTTGCATGCCGCGGTGGTTTTTTCCGCCGCCATAATGCGCTTGGGAAGCACACTGTCTTTGGCTTGTTCCCACAAGCGGTGACGCGCCTGTGGGGCTTTAGCGCTTTTCGACTTAGGCGTCCCGGACGGGATGGCCCGCCGATTGCGCGCTGTCACTGCCGTCTTACCGCGGTATGGCTCGGCGTTGGCACTGTCTGCCGGCTTGCGAGACGGCCGCCGGGACGCCCGCTGGGCGGGTTGCGACCCGGTCGGGGCAAGAATGTCGAAATCCTCAGCGCCGCGGGCGTCATCCCGCCGCTGCCTGGGAAACACAGTGGACTGAGCTGTGCGCCCCTTACGTTCGCCGCGTCGCTTGGGGTCAGTGCTCGCCATGCGCATCAACCTGATGTTGTGCGGACCACTGTTGCGCCGAGCGGGCGAACTGGTCGCCGCGGTCCGCATACGAACGGAATTGGTCCATGGAAGCGCAGGCAGGCGCCATGAGCACGATGTCACCGGCCTTGGCGTACGCTCCCGCAGCCTCGACGGCACGCTGCATGACCGTGGACGCGTCGGCAGGGTCGATGAGGGTGAGAGGAATATCAGGTGCTGAAGTCTTGAAGGCGTCAATCATCGGCTCCTGGTCCACGCCGATAATCACGGCCGCCTTGATGGTTTTGGCCTGGTCGCGCACCAACTGCTCGAACCGGGCGCCTTTGGCAAGTCCGCCGGCAATCCACACCACGGATTTCGGGGCGAAGCTGGACAGGGAGGCATGCGCGGCATGCGCGTTCGTTGCCTTGGAATCGTCGACGAAGCGGATGTCGCCGCCCTCCACGTGAGCGGTCGCGACCCTCTGGATGCGATGCCCACCGGGAGCGAAGGACCGCAGCGCGTCCAAAGCCGTATTAAGGTCTGCTCCTGCGCCGAGCACCAGCGCGAGGGCAGTCAACGCGTCGGCGAGCAGATGCGGGTAGATCGTACCGTCCGGTTCGCACAAATGACTGAATTCGGTGATTTTAGCCACTCGGTACGCGACACCCGGCACTGCTCCGGCGACACCGCTGTGGTCGACAATCCACCCCTCGTCCACGCCGATCTGCCCCTCTTCGGGCGCATGGAGGGTGAATCCAATCCTGTGGCAACCCGGCGCGGTCTGTGCGGCATGGGCCAAAGCGGTCACCCGAGCGTCGTCAGCATTGTAGACGAGCGCTTTGCGGGCCCGGTGGAAGACCTTGCTTTTATCCGCAGCATAGTTTTCGATGCCGCCATGCCAGTCAAGATGGTCGTCGGCGATATTCGTGATGGCCGCGCACTCCAGCGCCAAGGAATCCGTGAAATGCAGCTGGAACGAGCTTAATTCGACGCACAACACGTCGTTGTCAGGATCGACTGCGGCATGCGAGACGGCTTTGCCGATGTTGCCGACCGCAGGCGCGGTGAGCCCGCACGCAGTGAGCATGGCCGACGTCATTTCGGTGGTTGAAGTTTTGCCGTTAGTACCGGTGATGCCGATCCACGGCGCCGGGCTGCCGGTACGGCGGGAATCGACCCGTAGTCTCCAAGCGAGCTCGACTTCGGAGTATACGGGGATGCCGCGGCGCTGCGCCTCAAGAATGAACGGGGTTCTCGGTGTGAACACCGGCGAGGTCATCACCAGATCGATACGGTCCCAATCGATATCGTCGAAGGAATGCAGATTGGCTTCGGGCTTGTGCTCGTCCACGCTGATCACCGACTTGGCACGCCCTTTGAGGACTTCGACCATACTGCGGCCGGATACACCAAGCCCCGCGACCAGGACCGTCTTGTCGGCGATCGATGCGCCGCCGTTACCTGTCTCGCCGCTCAATTCGTCGTTCATGTCATCTCTTTTCCGCGCTTGCGCGCAATCCGCAGGTTTTCGACACGACCCTAACGCCTTCCGGTTACGGGACGTAGGCTACAGCAACAATCCGGAACGGGTCACCCAATCACCATAGAAGATCATGATGGCGACCAACGTGAACAGCAGTTCGATCATCCAGAAGCGGACGACGACCTTGCCCTCGCTCCAGCCGAGCAATTCGAAGTGATGGTGAATCGGGGCCATCTTGAACACGCGCTTGTGGGTGAGTTTGAAGCAGCTGACTTGGATGACGTCGGACATGACCTCAATCACGAACAGACCACCCAGAATAATCGCGAGGAACTCCGTGTGCGTGGCGATTGACAGCGCGGAGAACAGGCCACCCAACGCAAGGGAGCCGGTGTCGCCCATGAAGATTGTGGCCGGATTGGAGTTGTACCACAGGAAACCGAAGCATGCGACCGCCGCGCATACGGCGATGATGGACAGGTCAAGCGGGTCGGATACCGCATATGCATACCCCTCATGACCGGCACCCTTGAGATGGTAGCACTCCCAGTAGGCGATAATCGCATACCCGGCGAAGGCGATCATCGATGAGCCGGATGCCAAGCCGTCCAGACCGTCGGTCAGGTTCACAGCGTTCGTCCACGCCGTCATGAGGAAGTTCACCCAGATGATGAACAGGATCATCGCACCGACTTTTCCGGCGGATTCAAAGTTCCAGAATGGCTTCTCGATGAAGCTCATACCGGCCTGCGCGCTCGGGAAACCTGATTTTGTGGGGATGATCAGCGCGAGCACCGCGTAGCAGGTCGCAAAGATGAACTGGCCGATGAATTTGGCGTGCACCGACAAACCGAGGTTCTGCTTCTTGCGGACCTTGGCGAAATCATCAATGAACCCGAGCAGGCCCATCGACACCATGGCGAACAGCACCAGCACCGCGGACCATGATGGCACCGAGCCGCCCGTGCAGAAGCGGTAGAACGCGGAAGCACCCCACCCGAGCACAATGGCAAGAACAATGATCAGCCCGCCCATGGTGGGGGTACCGCGTTTGACCTGATGCGATTTCGGGCCGTCCTGCCGGATGTACTGGCCGTAATGCAGCTTGTGCACGATGTTGATTAGCACTGGAGTGCCGAAGAACACGACCAGCAGCGAAACCACGATGCCGATGATTAGCGAAATCACTGTCTACTCCACTTCCTGCGCGACTCACAGAGCCTTATCGGACCAACGTTCAGCCAATGCGCTCAGCCCGGAAACATGCGACCCCTTGAGCAGCACCACCGTGTCCGGATGGTGCGCCGCGGCGGCCACAACAAGGCGATCGGCCTCGGCTGTGTCATGTACCCAGTGTATCGGGACGTCGGCACGGCCGGATGTTTCAAGGTACTCGCGGGCACCTTGGGACATGGCTTCGGCGAGCGCGTCGAAATGCTTGTCTGTGGCGCTGCCGACCGCAATCAGCTCATCGACGCCGTGGCTCAATGCATATTCGCCGATGCCGCGGTGCTGTTCGCGTTCGCTGTCCCCCAGCTCGAGCATCGCCCCGAGCACGCCGATGCGGTACGGTTGCACAGTCTCCTTGGCATGCCATGCGGCCAGACCGTCGAGGCCGGCCTTCATGGAATCCGGGTTCGCGTTGAAGGAGTCGTCAATCAGAGTGAACGAGACTTCCCCACGACGGACGGTGGACACGGCCATGCGATGCGCGCTGATGCGCCGCACGCTGCCGAGCACTTCAGCAACGCGTTCCAGCGGCATGCCACACCGGCGTGCGACCGTCGCGGCGGCGAGCGCGTTGACCACATTATGCCGACCTGTGATGCCCAGCGTCACCGGGGCGGTGCGCCCGTCTGCATCGACCAGAGTGAAGGACGGATGGCCCAAATCGTCAAGAGTCACGTCACGTGCGGTGATTTTCGGCGTGGAAGCGTCCTTCCGGACGTCCTCGATGCCGAACCACAGCACATCGGCTGGGGCGATGGCCTGCATCGCGGCCACATGCACATCCCCCGCGTTGAGTACGGCGGTGCCATCGGGCACCAGGCCGCGCACGATTTCGCTTTTCGCCTGTGCAATGCGCTCCGGCGAACCGAATTCGCCGAGATGCGCCACGCCGACCTTGAGAACAACGGCGATGTCAGGCGGAGCAATCGTGGTCAGGTGCGCGATCTCCCCCACATGGTTCGCACCCATTTCAGCGACTAGGAACCGGGTGTTCCTGCCGACTTTGAGGGCGGTCAGCGGCAGACCGATCTCGTTATTGAACGATCCCACCGGCGCAATGGTCGGTCCCATGTCTTCCAGCAAAGCGTGCAGCAGGTCCTTGGTGGTGGTTTTGCCTACCGAACCAGTAATCCCCACGATGGTGAAATCGTCTTTCGCCTTGCGGCGGGCCGCAAGGTTGTAAGCTGCGAGACGCCCCAACGCCTCGACGCAATCATGGACAAGGATCTGGACGACCGGCGCGTCCACGACATGCTCGACGATGGCCGCCACAGCACCGTTTTGGGCCGCTTTTCCCACGAAATCATGGCCGTCCACATGCTCACCGGGAATCGCCACAAATACCGACCCGGCGCCCGCCTGACGCGAATCGCTGACCACTGCGGGTTCGAACGGCCCCTGCGGCACCTGCACCTGGCTGGGTACCACCAGCTTGCCGTCCACGGCGTCGGCGATCTGTTCAAGGGTCACCGGCATCATGCCCGTCTCCTGTGTCATCTTTCGTTCCTTCCTGCTCGTCTGCACAAGTTGTTCCCTGCCCATGTCTTTATTGTCCGTCTACGACACGCCGACTATGGCAATGCTGTCCAATCATCCGACCTCGAAAAACCATACATACTGCCACATATCGGTGCAGTGTCCATATCTCGCCACTACCATTCACTGCATCTCGCTAGATACGCGCAATGCGTTGCGGATATTGGATTTGCGCACGCCGGCGGCCATAACCATCGCGATGGATAGGCTCAGTCTCGACGCATCGCCGACGCCGGCCGACCCATCAACCGCTTCAGCGGCGATTTCATCGGTTTCAGCGTCACGCTGATAAATCATCTGGTTGTTGCCTTCCAACGACAGGCCGTAGCGCTGCGTCCAATCAGCCAATGTCGTCTTAAGCAGGGTGGGCGTCAACGCATCGCAGCTGCCTGCAACGTCAACGCTGGTACCTTCCAATGCGTGATCCGCAAGCGTACCCGGTTCAAGGGCGATGATGATTGCGGCGGCTCCATCCTCAGCACATACCGCCATCGTGTGCTGGATATCGTAGATGTCAAGCGGATAGGACAAGTTGAGCTGCCGTTCCAGCGATGACGAGCCCGCGGCATTGACCTGTCCGACGGGATTGCCGAGCATATGCAGGAATGTGGCGAGGCGGATGGCTGTAGCCTGCACCTCGTCGCCGTCATGCCCGCCGACCGCGAATACCGCTAGTGCACGGGACGGCTCCCCCGCGATTGAAGCCGCAAGGGCACCGATTTGTTCGGGTGTCGGCTGCGCAATAATCACCGGATATCCAGCCTGCCTGCCCACCTGCTCGCTCGTGTGGGGAACGATAGCTGCATACGCGCCGCGAGTATGGGCGATGTGCAAGGTCTCTGCATCCACATCCTGCAACGGGGTGAACAGCGCTCCAGGCATGATCGAATCGATATCGCTGCTGATTGAAGTGATGGTTACACTGCCAGCGAATTGGGGAACGAGCTCGAAACCGTAACGCGAGCAGATGTCACCCAGCGTCATCCGCCGTCCTACGGCCTCAGTCACCACGCTCATCACACGCCCCTTTCTGTTGGTATGCCCTGTTGTTTGCACGGTACTGTCGGGCAGACCGAATGCCGTACCATGCCGGTCACCACGTCACCGGGATAGCATCGGTACGCGGCGTGGATGCCGGCACCTGATACTTCTGCATAAGGAATTCACCGATGGTCTTGAAGATTGGCCCAGCCGTCATACCACCATAAGTGCCTTCCGGGTCCTTGAGGATGACAGTGACCACGAACCGCGGATTGTCGGCGGGGAGCACGCCTACCCAGTCGGCGATGATCGACGTGAGTGCCCCGTTGGAGCCGGCGACTTGCGCGGTGCCGGTTTTCGCCGCGATGCGGTACCCGCTGATACCGGCCTGCGCCTGGTCGTATTCACCGACCGACTCCATGGCGTTGAGCATCTGGCTCGCCACGGATTCATCGATGACCCGGGTCGCTTCCCCGCGTTTCGGTGTTGTAGTCCGCCCATCGGCGTCGGTCACGGATTTTATGATGTACTGCTGGTTTTTCACACCCTTATTGGCGATGGTCGCAATCGCGTTTGTGATCTGCATGGCGTTGGTCGAGTAGCCCTGGCCGAACAGCACGGTGTTGCGGGTACGACCGTCCCAGGTACTCGCGCTGGTCAGCGAACCGCTGGACTCTCCCGGCAGATTCAATCCGCTGGCCTGACCGATGCCGAATTTCTTCAGGAACTCATAGCGTTCCTCGCTGGTGTACTGGTCGGCAGCCATGATCATTCCGACGTTCGAGGACTGTTGCAGAATGCCGGCGAGCGTCCAATTGGTCGTAGCATGCTCGTGCGAATCCTTGTATGACTGACCGTCCACGGTGATGGTGCTCGGCACGCTGAATTGGTCGGTCATCTTGTGCAAGCCAAGCTGTAACATGCCCGCCATTGCGAACACCTTGCCGACCGAGCCAGGCTCGAAAGTCTGCGCGACGGCACGGGATGCCGTTTGCATCGCTTCGGTGCTGCCGACCTCAATCTGGTCGGAATCATCAAGCGCGATAATCGCACCAGTCCGCACGTCCTGAACAACCGCGATACCCCACTGTGCGTGGTACTGGCTTACGCCGTCCGTCAGCGCCTTCTTGACATACCAATCCACATCGGAATCGATGGTGAGCTTGACATCCGAACCGTTGACGGCATCTTTCGAATCAACCAGCGTACCCGGAATCACCTGGCCGCCGCCGCCACTTTGATACTTTTTGGAGCCGTTGGTGCCGGTCAGGGTCTTGTCCTCAAGCAATTCGATACCGCTGACGCCCTTACCGCTGCCGTCCACACCACCGAGCAACGAGCCCAGCAGCGCACCGTTGGAATACTCTCGGATGCTGGACAGTTCCGTGGTCACGTACCCGCCGATATTGAGCTTGTCGATTTTTCGTTTGACTTCCGGGGACACATTCTTCTTCAGCACCACGTACCGCAGATTGCTGCTGAGCTTCGCTCCCAAGGTTTTCGCATCCACATCAATCACGCTGGACAGCAGTCGCGCGACGGCCGCCGCACCGGTCGTTCCCACCGGTTTGCCGTTGATGGAATGGCAATAGCCCTTGTTGTTCGTCGTGCAATCGGTCGGCTTGAACGACTGTGCAAGCACCGGGTCGCCGATGACATTGTAGCGTTCGACACTCTGTGCGAGCACCGTGCCGTTCGTGTCCTCGATCTTGCCGCGGTTGGCCTGAACCGTCACCGTTTTCGTACGATTCTCCTCGGCGGCCACGGCAAGTCCCTTGTCATTGACCAGTTGCAGAACCGTCAACTTGCCGACGCAAGCCGCGGACAACACGGCGAATGCCACCAGAACCAGCAGGCAGCGCGTACCGAACTGTCCAAGCGCATCGAAGAAACGCCTGATTCTTCGCATGTCATTTGCTCCCGTCGCTAGGTTGGTAGCCGTTCAAATCAATAGTGACGGAATCCTGTTGCGGAACCATACCCATATCCTGGGCCTTCTGTGGCAAGGACGCCTGTAATGAGTCGAGTTTTGTCTGGTCCGTCTGGATGTCCTGCTGGAGTTTCTCGATCTGCTGCTCAGTCTGCTGCGATTCGAACGAGTTCTCCGCCATTTGGGTGCGCAAGGTCAACGACCCCACCGCAGTCGCGCCAAGGAACGCGAGAGCGATGCCCACCTGGATCACCGGAACAGTGTGCGAGCGCGTCCATTCGATGAAGCTGCGGAAACGATTCTGCGAGGACGCGACGTCGGCCTGCTCGCTTTTGACTACATGCAGCTCCGGGCGCGCGGCTGCCCGACGCGTCTCTTGTTGACGCTCGGGATGACTGGCCGGAGACGCCTGTGAGCGGATTCTACGGGCGGAAGCTGCCATCATCCCCTCCTCGATCCATGGTCATGCCGGGTGCCTTTCATGTGGATTGCACGGGTCGAATGGGGGAAATCGCCATGGGTGTCATTGCGACCATGGGCGTCAGTGCGGCCACGCGAGGCACGCCGGTCACGGCCACCACCTTCGACCGCCATCTGTTCGAAGCGTTCACGCCACCGTTGAGGCAGTTCACGATTCAGCTCGACGGCACGCAGCCGTACCGACGCAGATCGCGGATTTTCAGCGATCTGCTGATCGTCGGCCATGACAGCGCCCCGGGTCAGCGCGGTGAAGAACGGCTTCGCGTCATCGGGAATGACAGGCAGCCCCGCGGGCACGTCCGCTTCAAGACCGTGACGCATAAAGGATTTGACGGTCTTGTCCTCAAGCGAATGGTAGGACTCGACAACCAGTCTGCCGCCGACCGCCAGATGATTCGCGGCCTGTGGCAGGGTATGGGCGAGTTTGTCCAGTTCGCCGTTGACTTCGATGCGCAAGGCCTGGAACACGCGCTTCGCCGGATTGCCGGCCGGGCGGTGCGCCTTGGGAACCACGCGGTCTACAAGGCGGTTGAGCTGGCCAGACGTCGTCAATGGCTTCTCCCCACGTTCCTGCACGATTGCGTGGGCAATCTGCCGGGCGAACCGCTCCTCGCCATAGGTTTTGAAAATGTGGACCAGGTCGCGCTCGTCGTATTGCGCAAGCACCTGGGCTGCCGTGAGCTTCTGCGTCACGTCCATGCGCATGTCGAGCGGGGCGTCATGGGAGTAGGAAAAACCACGGTCCGTCTCATCAATCTGCAAGCTGGAAAGACCCAGATCCATGAACACAGCCTGCACGCTGCGCACGCCGAGATTGTCAAGAACCCGGTCAAATTCGTCGAATGCCGCATGCACCGGGGTGAACCGGTCATCCAAACCTTCTTCATGCATCCGCTGTGTGGCAAGGGACAACGCCTCGCTGTCACGGTCGATGCCAATCAGGCGGGCCTCGGGGGCTGCTTTGAGGAACGCACACGCGTGCCCAGCCAGGCCCAAGGTGCAATCGACGACAATGCTGTCGGGACGTTCAAGCGCTGGAGCGACGAGTCCTACGCATTCCTCAAGCAGGACCGGCTGGTGGATTTGAGAGAAATCAGTCATCGCGTCATCACCATTCCACACTCGGCAGCACATCGTCGGCGATATCGGAGTACCCCTGCTCGTTGTCGGCGAGATACTGCTCCCAAGCCTTCTTATCCCAGATTTCTGCGCGCGTGCCCACGCCGATTACGACGATATCGCCGCCAAGCTTGGCGTAATCGCGCAACATTTGCGGCACCAGCACCCTGCCTTGCTTGTCAGGGGTCTGATCGACGGCACCGGAAAGCAGAACACGCAGATATTCGCGCGCGGCCTTGTTACCCAATGACGTGTGCTGGATCTGCATGGCGACACGGCGGAATTCGGCCTGCGGGAACAGGTACACGCAGCGTTCCTGACCACGGGCCATAATCAGGCCCGGGCCGAGCTGGGTGCGGAACTTCGCGGGGAGCGCCATACGGCCTTTCGCGTCGATTTTCGGTGTGTACGTGCCCAAAAGCATGACTTCGCCGCTGTCTGCGGGCATGGGTGCGGCAGGTGAAGCCGAGTTGAGGGCGGGTGCGGGGGCGGAGACGAAGACGGGGCTGGTGGCGGACTGCGGCAGGGCCGCCTGCGGCTGCGTTTGCATGGTGCCTAGCGACTGCTGCGGGTACACAGCTTGCGCTTGCTGGGCTGCGGCAAGCTGGGCGGGCGCGGATATAGGCGATTGCGGGGTAAACGGCTGCTGGGTCAACGGCTGGCCGGCCATGGTTTGAGGCATGGCGACGTATTGCTGGGACTGCTGCTGGGCATAGGAGGCCGGGAACTGGGCGGGCGGCATGGACTGCTGGGTCGCGGCATACTGCTGCGGTGCGGCCTGCTGCGGCTGTGGGACGGCTTGGGATGGCTGAGCCGTCTGGGACTGCTGCGGCATGACAGCATAAGGGGTCATCGATTGATAGCCCTGAACTTGATATGCCGACGCAGACGACTGCTGGGCAGGCGGCATTTGCACGGCTGGCGATTGCGGCGCAGCAGTCTGCGGCTGGGGTTGCTGAAGGAAGGCGGGCGGGACTTGCGACGCGGGATAACCGTTGGAAACATTTGCTGCAGACGCGTCTGCCGCACCATTGGCGACACCGTTGATGGCGCTGGCTGGGGTGGTGGGTTGAGGCCAGTCCGATGAAGGCTGTGGAGTCGCCGAGGTTTGGCCGAGTGGCGGAATTTGGCCGGAAGTCTGGGATTCGGAGGGGGGCACCGGCTTGTCATCATCGCGCTGTTCTGCCATTGGACCCACCTCCTTTTTGATCATGTTGTTTCGCGTCGCCACAGCTGACTCACCACTCTACCCCACAATTCACCAATTTTCCCCATCACGACACAAAAAACTCACGATATCGCACTCAAACCGTTGTCATCACTCGAAAACCGGTTCGACACAGGCGTTTCGCTCGAAAATCCGCCGATTCCCCGCTCGCCCCCATCGCGCTCAGATTGTCGCCCGACAAGCTTTTCCCACACCAATCCCATATCTATGGTGATGCAATCACCATTTTTCCTGCATATATTACGGATTGCGATAGGGATTGATGCTTTTGTGGTGAACTATCCCTAAAAAATCGGCTGTATCGCCCATCTCTAAATGCAAGTCACCAGCCGTGCGAAAGGAAATAATGCGGGTCGCACAGCAAGCTCATAACGCAGAGCGCGCCAACTGATCGCCTCAACCGCGCCGATGTCCCCACCCTGCGACCGCCAAGTCGCACGGCAGGCAGATAACCCACTAATTGAAACCAGCTAGGCGCTTCGCCTCCCCACGTTGCGATTGCAGAGTCGCACGCCGGGCAGATACACCCACAATCTGTCCAGCAAAGCGTCCCAACTCGTCATCATGTGAGGATTCACTCACACAACGCAGCTCGACGCGCCCCCACGCGCCAGCAGGCGGAGTCACGAAACGCAGCACCGGCGGCGGCACACCCCCATGTCGAAACCAGCACATCAGCAATCCGACGCACCCGACTGTTCGCCGCCCCACCAGCAACATCAAGCCCAGCTGAGAATCAGCGACAACAGGGGACAACGCAGGAACAACGTAGAAGCCTCGCGCTACACTGGAATGCCTGAATTGCAGCACCCGAAATGCAGAAACGGAACAGCATGACGACATACTCCTCCCAGCTTCACGAGGAACAGCAGGCGGTCACCCGCGCCTACAATCGGCTTGACGCACTGCGTGACCAAGCCCGGCAGCGTCTGGCGAAAGTACGTGCCGCGGGGTCGCACGGCTCGCCGACCCAGCGCACCGAACGTGATTCCTTCGCCACCATGTACGAGGATCGGCTGATGCAGCTGCGCGCAGTCGAGGATCGTCTGGTGTTCGGTCGTCTTGACGACGTGCACGGCAAACGCCGGTACATCGGCAGGATCGGCCTGTCCAGCGCCGACCATGAACCTATTCTCACCGATTGGCGTGCCGAAGCCGCCCGACCGTTCTATGAGGCGACCCCGTCGCATCATGGCGATATCGTCATGCGACGCCATATCACACTTCATTTCCGCGAGGTTGTCGGGGTTGAGGACGAGGTGCTCGACGTACACGCCGATCAGGTCGGTAAAGCCTCCGACGCCGGCACACTGACCGGCGAGGGCGCGCTACTCGCGTCGCTCAACTCGAAGCGTACCGGCAAGATGACCGATATCGTCGCCACCATTCAGGCGGAACAGGATCGCATCATCCGCGCGCCGCTCGACCGTGTGGTCATCGTTCAGGGCGGACCGGGAACAGGCAAAACCGCTGTCGCGCTGCATCGCGCCGCATATCTGCTGTATACGCACCGTCGCAGACTCGCCAATTCCGGCGTCCTGGTCATCGGCCCGAGCACAAGCTTCCTGCATTACATCGATCAGGTGCTCCCCTCGCTCGGCGAGACCGGCGTGGTCAGCCGCACCATCGCCGACCTCATCCCCGGTGTCGTCGCGACACACGAGGATGACGCGAGAGCCGCCATGCTGAAAGGCGATTATCGCATGCGCCACGCGATCGAGCATGCAGTTGCTGCGCGTGAACGCGTTCCACAACGATTGCCCGTCGTTACGCTCAACGGTTTCAAAGTGCCCATGCTCCGTACGGATATTGAACAGGCGATCGCCGACGCGAAACGTACACGCCAGCCACACAACAAGGCGCGTGAAACCTTCGTGCGCAGCATGCTCAGCGCGTTGCGCAACCGGTACGTCGAGCAACTCGATTATCAGCCGAATCAGGCAGAACTGTCCGACATCGTCTCGCAGTTGCGCATGAACGACCAGATCCGAATTACCCTGAACAAAGCGTGGCTGCCGATGACCGGCGAATGGCTGATCGATCAGATGTTCGCCAAGCCGCACCAGCTGCGCGCATATGCCCCATGGCTGACGGACAACGATATCCGCATTCTTACCAGGCCGAAAGGCTCGCCGCTGACCCGTTCCGACATCCCTCTGCTCGACGAGGCGTTGGAGCTGCTCGGGCCCGACCCCCGCCAAGCCGCACGGCAGGCGACGCAGGACGCCAAGCGAGCCGAAGAGGAACAGTTCGCCCGCGATACGCTCGCACAGGCCGGCATCGGCACAGGTATCGTCACTTCGCAAATGCTGCTTGACAATATCAACGGCGGCGACGACGAACTCATCGCCCAGCATGCGGCAGCCGACCGAGAATGGACTTACGGGCATATCGTCGTCGATGAGGCGCAGGAACTGACCGCCATGGATTGGCGGATGCTCATCAGACGCTGTCCGTCGCGTTCGTTCACAATCGTCGGAGATGTCGCGCAAACCTCTGCACTCGGCGGCACACGCTCGTGGGCGAAAACCATGGATCGGCTGTTCGGGCCTGATCATTGGGATCTCAACGAATTGACCATCGATTACCGCAATCCGCAGGAAGTCTCCGACTTGGCCTCTGAGTTCGCTCAGCGAGAGGGCCTGTATGTCTCGACGGTCAAGGCCGTTCGGCATGTGGATGATTCCGTCCGGCGCGTTCTTGTGCACACCGATGCTGAGCTCAACGCAGATGTCGCCTCGCGCACACTCAGCCTGGTCAAGGAATTCATCAGCGATGACGGCACCGGACGCATCGCGGTCATCTGCTCCCCCGAGCGGCTTCCCGCCATGCAATCGACGGTCGACGACACGTTGCGCGATGGACTGCCTGAAGATCGCTACAAGCGACTTGCGGAGCAGAGCAGTTGGGATCGACAGGTCATGGTGTGCACCACCGAGGAAGTCAAAGGCTTGGAATTCGACGCAGTCATTGTCGTCGAGCCCGGAGAGATCGAACAGACCGCACCTTCACGACTTGTTGCCGCTGCGGATTTGTACGTGGCGATGACCCGTCCGACACAACGTCTGCTTATAGTGCGGACAGAGGATGACGAACATCAATTGATGATTTAAGGTAGTAGTATGCCCAAAGCATTGTTATTAGAGAATATTCATCCGTTCGCGGCGCAATCGCTGCGAGACCACGGTTTTGAAGTGGAAACGCTCAAGGGCGCTCTGAGCGAGGATGAGCTCATCGACGCGCTCGAAGGTGTTGATCTGCTGGGCATTCGCTCCAAGACGAATGTCACTCGCAAGGTGATCGACGCCCGTCCCAACCTGACCGCGATCGGCTGCTTCTGCATCGGCACCAACCAGGTCGATCTCGACTACGCGGGCAAGCGCGGCATCGCCGTGTTCAACGCGCCGTATTCGAATACCCGTTCCGTGGTGGAACTGGTCATTTGCGACATCATCTGCCTGATGCGCCGCATCCCTGCACACACGCACCATATGAAGCATGGCGTGTGGGACAAGTCCGCCAGTGGTTCCCACGAGGTGCGCGGCAAGACGCTTGGCATCATCGGCTACGGCAATATCGGCTCCCAGCTTTCGGTTCTCGCCGAGGCCATGGGCATGCGCGTCCTGTTCTATGATCTTGAGGAGAAGCTCGCAATGGGCAACGCCAAGCGCATGTCGAGCCTCAATGAGCTGCTCGAACAGTCGGATGCCGTGACGCTGCATGTGGACGGGCGCAAGTCGAACACCGGCTTCTTCGGCGAGGAACAGTTCTCCCACATGAAGCAGGGCGCTATTTTCATCAACCTGTCTCGCGGTTTTGTCGCGGATTTGGACGCACTCAAGCGCCATCTGGATTCCGGGCATATCTCCGGTGCGGCCGTTGACGTGTTCCCGGTCGAGCCTAAGAAGAGCGGCGATGCGTTCACCACGCCGCTGGCTGACGAGGACAATATGATCCTGACACCGCATATCGGCGGCTCCACGCTCGAAGCTCAGGAATCCATCGGCCATTTCGTGTCGCAGCGTCTGGAAGACTACTGGTTCAAGGGTTCCGCAGCGCTGTCCGTGAACTTCCCGCAGCTCAACCTCGGCAACAACCGCGGCGTCGCACGTATCGCGCATCTTCACGCCAACCTGCCTGGCGTTCTGGGCAAGATGAACCACATCCTCGGCGAGGAGAACATCAACATCTCCGCACAGTCCCTCGGCACTGAAGGTGAGTTGGGATACGTGGTCACTGACGTCGCCGAAGTCCCCGACCAAGCGACGATTGACGCGCTGAGCCATATCGAAGGCACGATTCGTATGCGCGTCCTCACCGACGACAACACGGTGGAAGACACTGAACACTGACGCTCGTGACGCGTTTATTTATGCGAGTGAGTTCGTAGGCGCGTTTCAGATAGCTGTATTCAGCTGATATCAGAACCGGCCAGGTTCCTAGGGGGCCTGACCGGTTTCTTATGTGGATCTGTGCCATCACATGTCAACATGTCACATCTGACTGAGAACAGCGAGATGCGAGCCGTCTGCGAAAGCAACCATGTCAATCACCGACACATGGTCAGTGAACGCCGTTGAGTTCCTTGGCTTTGTTGGCGTTCAGTTCATCGATGGCATGTTGGAAGTCTTGCAGGTTTTCAAAGTTCTGATACACGCTGGCGAATCTCATGTACGCGACTTCATCCAAATCGCGCAACGGTTTGAGAATCGCTTTGCCTACCTCGTCGGATTTGACCGTCGCCAAGCCACGGGACCGCAGATCTTCCTCCACCCGCTGACCGAGCATCTTGAGCTGATCCTCGTCAATCGGGCGCCCCTGACAGGCTTTACGCACACCGTTGACTACCTTGTTGCGGTCAAACGGCTCCACATTGCCCGAGCGTTTCTGCACCAGAAGCATTGTGGTTTCCACCGTGGTGAAACGCCTGCCGCATTTGAGGCATTCACGACGACGACGAATGGAATGACCGTCCTCGTTGATACGGGTGTCGACCACCTTGGTTTCAGGATTCTGGCAAAACGGGCAATGCATGCCTTCAACCATAGTCGACGGCCCCAACTTGCCGTTCCCACTTGTCAGCCAGTGACCGGTATCAACTCGAGCTTGCCAGCCATCGTCAGTCAATAGGCACCACAATTGATTCTCCCGGTTTGAGACCAGTGGATTGCAAGTTGTTGAGTCTGACGATTTCATCAACCTTCTGGCTCACGTCACCGTCAGCAGGCGTCACCTCCTGTGCATATTGCCACAGGGTATCTCCCGCTTGCACTTGATAGGTTACGGTTTGCACCGGGGTTGCCGATTCCGCAGTCCGCGGTTCTAGCATGCTCCACCCGAACACCACCGCAATCGCCAGCAAGGCGACAATCAAACCTTTCGACAGCACAGACCGACCGCTCGCTGCAGCGATCGCGGACGCTCGCGCAGTTCCACGCCGATGCAGCACACCAACCCCCTCGCCTGGGCGCGTCTGGACAGCGCGATAGCCAACAGAACCAATCCCCATATATTCCTGAGCTCGCATACCTCTCCGCCTTTCCCGTGCGTTATGCCTCATGCGCATGTCTAATCTGCAATACCAGCCATGCGCATGTGCCAGCTGCCTTGCAACCCGCGACGCCATACGGCGACACTGCGATTACTCGCAATATGTTCGAACATATGTTCTATCGAACAGGTGTTCTAATTATGACACGGACGTTCGAAGTTGACAAGTGGTGTGTCGAACATTTGTTTGATTTTTCCCGCGGGCTCGGTTATGCTAGTGGAGAACGAAAGGATTTGATGTGGGCACCATCGCATTCCCGTCTAGGCATGATGACGAGCACAGCCAGCAATCATTGGCGTTGAGCAACCGCCAGCGTCAGGTGCTGGACGCCATTCGCTCCCATGTCGCCAAACACGGCTATGCCCCGTCATTTAGGGAAATCGGCGATTTGGTAGGCCTGAAAAGCCCGTCATCGGTCAAGCATCAGCTGCAGGTTCTTGCCGACCGCGGCTATATCCGCATCGGCGCCAAAAAAGGCCGTGCCATCGAGCTTGTCGAGGATCAGTCCATTACAACATCATCCGTTCCACCCAAATCCATACATCAACAGGCCGCGCAGATTTTCCCCTTCCCCACGGCGGCAGCATCTACGGACGATCAGGAATCCATTCTTGAGTCGCGCGACGTGCCCCTTGTGGGCAGGATTGCAGCAGGCACTCCGATTACCGCCCAGCAGCACATCGAAGACGTCATGAGACTTCCGGAGCGGCTCACCGGCACGGGTAATCTCTTCATGCTCGAAGTCCACGGGGATTCCATGGTTGACGCGGCCATTTGCGACGGCGATTTCGTAGTTGTGCGCGAACAGCAGAACGCCGAAAACGGGGACATCGTCGCGGCGCTGCTCGATGACGAAGCCACCGTAAAAACCTTCCGCAAGGAGCACGGCCACGTGTGGCTCATCCCCCACAACCCCGCATACTCCCCCATCGACGGCACCCATGCGCAAATCATGGGCAAAGTAGTCACCGTTCTGCGCAAAATCTAAGTCTGGCCGGTGGTGTCGCACGTCGCAGTCATCTGTCGCGGCGTCATGCGACGCAACAGTCACACGACAGGCAGATACCCCAACGCGGGCACAGATTCTCGATACAAACCCACCGGCGTGCGGCATGGCTGTCACACGATAGGCTGATAACCGCCGAGCATACCGACTCGGGATGGCCAATCGGCCCGGCGTACGACTCAATCCGCACACATTCCCTCAAATGGTCGCGTCACCATCAGCTCAATCAGCCGCGTCACCAACCCCAACACCATCACCGCTGTCACCCTCATCTTCCGGCGCATCATGCAGATGTTCCGCGCGAGTCGCCTCGCACCCGGCCGGCTCCAGCTGGAACGTCGTATGCGGGATCGACACCGGGAAATGCTCGCGCAGACAGCTTTGCAACTGCGCCAGAATCTGCGCCCCTTGAGCCATCGAGAGCCCCGGATCGACCACCACATGCGCCATCAGCACCGGCATACCGGTCGACACCGTACTCGCATGCAGGTCATGCACAGCCACCACATGCGGCACGCGTTCCATATGCGCGCGAACCTCATCGAGATCCAGCCCCTCCGGCGTCTCCTCCAACAGCACGCGCACCGCCTTACGCAGCAGCAGCACCGCACGCGGAATCATCATCAACGCGATGATGCCGCCCGCAATCGCATCAAAGCCGCCCCAACCCGTGCATTGCAGCACAATCGCAGAAACAATAACCGCAACCGACCCCAGGGCATCATTGACCACCTCGAGAAAGGCCGCGCGCATATTCATGTTGTCATCGCTGTTCCCGTGAAGAATGACAATCGAACCGATATTCGCCGCCAAACCCAATACGCCCATGAACAGCAGCAGCCCGACACTGCGCACACCGTCATCTGCTCCGCCGAACAGGCGCATCCCCGCCTCGACAAGCGCATAGACCCCGACGAACAGCAACACCAACGCACCGAGCGCCGCGGTGATGACCTCCAGTCGCGCCCATCCCCACGTCCTGGTGTTACTGGGCTTGCGGCGCATCAGCATGGCTGTCACCGTCGATGCAACCAACACCGAAAGATCAGTGAGCATATGCCCGGCATCCACCAGCAACGCCAGCGATCCGGTCAATGCCGCGCTGATGACTTCGGCGATGAACACCGTTGACGTCAACGCCAGCGACATGGTCAGCCTGCGCTGATGTTCCTTGCTACTTCCCGCTTTTCGGTAGGCTCCTTCACCGTGCGTCATCGCGTACTCTCCTTGGGTATTCCGCGGCCATACTTGCACATAGGCCGTGCGCCTTGCCGCCAGTGCCTTGCCGCCAGCGCCTTGCCGCCTGCGTATAGGCACTGCGCACTGCCACCTGCGCATTGTCGAAACCGCTTCTCATTACCATTCTCATCCATGCAGATACGACGAAACCCCGGCGTAACGGCCGGGGTTTCCTTGTTGTTCCGAGTGTACCGGGTATGGTGTCACGACATCAAGTCAGTCACGGCGCCATACGGCTCGCGAACGTATCAGAAGCCGAACTTCGCAGCGGTCTCGCGCAGCGTCTCCGCGGACTTCTTGAGCTCCTGGAGCTCATGGTCGGACAGCGGGGTGTTGATGCGGGAGTTCACGCCCTGACGGTTCAGCAGGGTCGGCACGGACATGCACACGTCGGAGATGCCGTGGAAGTCGGTGAGCATGGAGGACACCGGCAGGATGCGGTTGGTGTCGCGCAGCACAGCCTCGATGATATCCACGCCGGACATGGCGATCGCGTAATTGGTCGCGCCCTTGCCCTGGATAATCTTGTAGGCGGCGTTCTTGACTTCCTGATGAATCTCCTCGCGCTTGGCAGCGTCGAGCGGCTCATGGCCCGGCAGCGGCTGCCAATCGCACATCGGGACGCCACCGATGGTGGCGGAAGCCCACAGCGGGACTTCGGAATCGCCGTGTTCGCCGGCGATGTACGCGTGCACGTTCTTCACGTTCACGCCGGTCTGCTGCGCGATCAGGAAGCGCAGACGAGCGGAATCAAGGTTCGTGCCGGAACCGAACATCTGGTTGGCCGGCAGGCCGGACAGCTTCATGGACACGTGGGTGACGACATCCACCGGGTTCGTGATGAGCATATAAATCGCGTTCGGGGCGACCTTCACCACGTTCGGGATGATGGACTTCATGATGTTGATGGTCGCGCCTGCAAGATCGAGGCGGGACTGGCCCGGCTTCTGGCGAGCGCCCGCGGTGATGACGACCATGTCGGCGTCACGGCAGATCTCAACATCGTCGGAACCGTCGATGGAGACGGTCGGATAGAAGCTGGAGCCGTGCTGCATGTCGAGCACCTCGGCCTCGACACGCTCCTTGGCGATGTCTTCGAGAACGATTTCGCGCGCAACGCCACGCTGGGCGGCCGCGAAGGCAAGCGTTGAGCCGACAGCGCCGGCACCGATGATAGCGAGCTTCGTGGGCTTTACAGCTGAATTCACCATTTGCTACTTCTCCTTGGCAATGACCCGATTGTGACGGGCTTCATTCAGTAACACTTCCACTCTAGTGGCTCTCCGTGACGTTTGCGCAGGGAAAACGCCTTGACGTCGGGTCAAGGGAAGGAAAAATATGAGAGCGTTCACAATGAAGTCGTATCAAGTATTGCAGTCGTTCAGCGGTTATTCATCGACGGCGGCATCGACCACTTGGGCGGCCAGCTGGCTGTCGACTTGCGCTTCGATCATCATGCCGTCCCCGCGGTACTCGATGGAGTCCATCTGACCGTATTCGCGGATTTTCGAAACCAGCGATCCGGCGGTGTAGGGCAACAGCGCGCTGACATGCACATCGGGCACCGGCAGAAGCGCCTCGACCGCCTCACGCAACGCGTCGATGCCTTCCCCGGTGAACGCGGATACGAGGTGCGCCTCGGGAGCGAGCGCCGCAAGACGCTCACGGGTCGCCTGATCCGCCCGGTCGATTTTGTTGAATACCAGGATGCGCGGGATGCTTTCGGTGCCGTTGATATCGGCGAGGATGGCATTGACCGCGTCGATCTGGGCGAACGGGTCCGGGTGTGAGGCGTCGACCACGTGCACGATGACATCGGCGTCGGCGACTTCCTCGAGCGTGGATTTGAACGCCTCGACCAGCTGCGTGGGCAGACGACGGACGAATCCGACGGTGTCCACGTAGGCGTATTGGCGGCCGTCCTTCGCGCTCGCGCGTCGCACCGCGGTGTCAAGCGTGGCGAACAGCGCGTTCTCCACCAGCTCTCGCGAGCCGGTCAGCCGGTTGGTCAATGATGATTTGCCGGCGTTGGTATACCCGACTACGGCGACCGTGGGCAGACCGAAGCGACGCCTCGACCCGCGCTTGACATCGCGCGCGGGGGCCATGTGAGCGATCTGTTTACGTAATTTGGCGATCCGGTTGCGGATGACACGGCGGTCCATTTCGATTTTCGTCTCGCCGGGGCCACGCGAGCCGATACCCGCGTCGGCGCCCGCCGCACGACCACCCGCCTGACGGGACAGCGACCCGCCCCAACCACGCAATCGCGGCAGCATGTATTGCAATTGGGCGAGCTCGACTTGCGCCTTGCCTTCGCGGCTGGTCGCATGCTGGGCGAAGATGTCCAAAATCACGGCCGTGCGATCGACGACCTTGACTTTTGTCGCATCCTCCAAGGCTCGCCGCTGGCTCGGCGGCAAGTCGTCGTCGACGATGATGGTATCGGCTTCGTCACGCGCGACAACACCCGCGATTTCCTTGGCCTTGCCGGAACCCACATAAGTCGCGGAATCCGGGCGCAGACGGTGTTGCAAGAGGCCGTCGCACACCTGGGCGCCGGCGGTTTCGGCGAGTGCTGCGAGCTCACGCAACGATTCCTCGGCCTGTGCTTGGGTGGTTTTCGCGCTCGACCACACGCCGACGAGCACCACGCGTTCGAGACGCACCTTGCGGTATTCGACTTCGGTGACATCCTGCAATTCGCCGAGACCGGCGACTCGTTTGAGTTCGTTGCGCGCCTCGCGTTCGCGCCACTCCTGGTCTTCGTGGGCGTAGGGGTGGGCCGCGGCATCGTCAAGCAGGACCTCGGAATGTTCGGACAGCACGTCCTCGTCTTGGGCAGGGGCGGATTGGCCTTTCCCGGATTGGACAGATTGGTTCACAGTGTCGTCCGAATCATGCTCCGCCGTACCTTGGCCCCCTGCCTGTTGCGGTGTCATACCAGCCGCACTCCCCTGATGTTCCTGGCTTGTCTGGCTGGCCTGGGTTTCCCGGTTGTCTTCAGCGTCGTCCGTACGTGCGAAAGCTGTCGTGGTGATGGCGGTTCCTTCTTCTCACACCGCCGAATCGGCGGCACGACCGACGGTATCTTCCTAGTATCAACTATTGTCTTTATTATCAACATGTTGGACGACAACACCAAGCCGGTTCCGCCGTCAGCGACAGGCGAGCACGCCGGCGCGACCAACGGACGCTTGCAGGAAGAACACAAGGATATGGCAGTATCGAAAGCACATCATGGCGCCGAAGAGCGTGACACCAAACAGAAGAACAGCACACGCTCCGCGCAGAAACAGAGCACAGGCGACGAGCAGTATTTCACAGCGAACCCCCAATCGGCCGACGTCAGGCGCGAACGCAAGGTGACCTTGCGCGGCTACGATGCCACAGTCCAGACATCCAACGGCGTGTTCTCAGGCAATCGCGTCGATCTGGGTACGTCCGTGCTGCTGCGCCATGCGCCCATGCCGCCGCAGCAAGGCACCGGGCTCGATCTGGGGTGCGGCTGGGGGCCAATCGCACTCGCTTTGGGCTTCGAATCCCCCAACCTTGACATCTGGGCGATCGACATCAACGAACGCGCAGTCGATCTGACCGCGGAAAACGCGAAATCCAACGGTTTGGAGCATGTACACGCCGTCACGTCCGACGCCGTGCCCGCCAACCTGACCTTCGACGTGATCTGGTCCAACCCGCCGATCCGCATCGGCAAAGACGCGTTGCACGAGCTGCTCATGGCCTGGCTGCCGCGACTCAACCCAGGCGGCGCCGCGTATCTGGTGGTGCAGAAGAACCTCGGCTCCGATTCACTCATCCCCTGGCTCGCCCAAGCGCTCGGCGACGGCTATTCGGTCAGCAAATACGCCAGCTCCAAGGGGTATCGCGTCATCGAGGTGCTACGTCAGGCATGAAGTTCACATATCCAAAGGAACTGCCGATTTCCGCGGCGCATGACGAAATCATCGACGCGGTGAAACGCTCGCAGGTCGTCATCGTCTCCGGTCAAACCGGATCGGGCAAAACCACGCAGATCCCGAAAATGCTGCTGGAAATGGGCCGTGGCACGCATGGTCACCAGATTGTGCACACGCAGCCGCGCCGGCTTGCCGCGCGAACAGTCGCCGAACGCATCGCCCTGGAAATGGGAACGAAACTCGGCGATGAAATCGGCTACCAGGTGCGGTTCACCGACGAGAGCTCCCCTAATACCAGACTGCGCGTGGTCACCGACGGCATCTTGCTCGCGCAGATTCAGCGCGACCCACAGCTGAGCCGCTACGACACCATCGTGATTGACGAGGCGCACGAACGCAGCCTCAACATCGACTTCCTGCTCGGCTATCTGACCGCGCTGCTGCCCAAACGCCATGATTTGAAGCTCGTGATCACTTCGGCGACCATCGATTCGGAGAAGTTCCGCGACCATTTCGAGCACGCGTTGCACACCAAGGTACCGGTCATCGAAGTTTCCGGGCGCACCTATCCTGTGCAGATCGTCTACGAGCCCTTGGGATCACCGCCGGCTCTCATGAATCACGTGCCCGGCTTCCCCAATCCGCGCAATCCCGCAATCGGCGGGGACGACGGGCGCGGCGGCAACAATGGCAACAGCGACGATGACCAGACCGATGTGCCGACCGCCGTGGCGCGCGCCTGCGCCGAACTGGTCATCCGTTCCAGCCATGAGCACGGACCGCGGGACATCCTCGTCTTCGCATCCGGCGAGCGCGATATCCATGATTTCGAAAACGCCCTGCATCATCATTTCGGTCCGCGCACAGCGGATATGCGCCGCCCCGACGCAATCGAGATCATGCCGCTGTTCGCCAGGTTGTCCGCCAAGGAACAGCACAAGGTGTTCGAACCGCACACCCATCAACGCATTGTCATCGCTACGAATGTGGCGGAAACATCGCTGACCGTGCCGGGAATCCGCTATGTCGTCGATCCGGGCACCGCGCGTATCTCACGGTATTCGAAAACGGCGAAAGTGCAGCGTCTGCCGATTGAACCGATTTCGCAGGCGAGCGCCGACCAGCGTTCCGGCCGATGCGGGCGTGTAGCCGACGGCATCGCGATTCGCCTGTATTCGAATGAGGATTACCAGACGCGGCCACGCTTCACCGAGCCTGAAATCCTGCGCACGTCGCTGGGCGCGGTGGTGCTGCACATGCTGTCGGTCGGCGTGGCGCACACGGTCGATGACATCACGCATTTCGGCTTCATCGACCCGCCGGATGTGCGTTCCGTATCCGACGGATTCAACGAGCTGACCGAACTCAAGGCCGTCAGCCATAAACACGGCGAAGTCAAACTGACCCGCATCGGCCGACAACTGTCCCATATCCCAATCGACATCAGGCTCGGGCGCATGGTCATCGAAGCGGCCACCCGCACCACGCCGAACACGCTTGCCGCTGTGCTGGTCGTCGTCGCGTTCCTCAGCTTGCAAGATCCAAGGGAGCGACCCGAAGACAAACGCGAGGAAGCTGACCGGATCCACAATCGGTATGCTGACCCGACCAGTGATTTCCTCACCGCGCTCAATATTTGGGACCGCGTGTTCCAAGTGGACGGCGAGCCAGGCAACAATGCGCTGCGTCGCATCTGCAAAGCCGAGTATTTCAGCTTCCTGCGCATGCGGCAGTGGAAAGACCTGGTCGCGCAACTGTCCCAGATGTGCCGCGAATTGAAATTCCGCGTGGGTGAGCCACAGCCGATCTCCCGGCCGGGGCTTGACATCCGCAATCTGCCGATGAACCAGCAGGCCGCGCACTCCATGTGCTGCACGTGGGACGCGCAAGGCATTCACCAATCCATGCTCGCCGGGCTGCTGTCCATGATGGGCATGCAGGTGGTGCGCGAGCCGAAAGCTTCGGATTTCGCCGGTCTCAAGGGGGCGGCCAAAGCCCGGGCGATGAAACGCGCGCAGAAAACCGCGAAAAACGACTATCAAGGCGCCCGCGGCACACGTTTCGCGCTGTTCCCCGCGTCCGCGGTCGCGAAAACCACTCCCCCGTGGGTGATGAGCACGGAACTGGTGGAAACCTCCCGCCTGTGGGCGCGGTATTCCGCCGCAATCGACCCGGCATGGGCGGAACCTCTGGCCGGCTCGCTCACCCGCGTCACCTACGCCGAGCCGCATTGGTCCGGCTCACGCGGGTCGGCGGTAGCGCAATCGAAAGTCCTGCTATATGGGCTGCCGATTGTGCAGGACCGTCCTGTGCAATGGGGACGCATCAACCCGCCCGAAGCACGTGATTTCCTGCTGAGGCAAGGCTTGGTCGAAGGCGATATCCAGCAGCGCTTCCCATATGACGGCTTCATCGAACGCAACCGGGACATCCTTGAGGATGCCGCGCAGGATGCCGACCGCACCCGGCAAGTCGCCGACACGGTCAGCGATGAGGATCTGTTCGACTTCTACAATGCCGTCATCCCCGCGGATATCACGAGTGTCGCTGATCTGGCGAAATGGTGGAAGGGCGAACACGACAAGCAGCCGCACCTGCTGGATTTCGACCCGGAGAACGTCGAGCGGCTCCAGCAATCCGGCAGCGTCAGCATGGACGACTACCCGGAATACTGGCATACGCTCGGCACCGACGGCACGCCGATCGACCTGCGGCTGAGCTACAAGTACGAGCCGGGCGCCCCGGACGACGGTGTGACCGTGCACATCCCCATCAAGGAACTGTCACGGTTGACGCCTGAACAGTTCACATGGAACGTGCCCGGTCTGCTTGACGAACTGCTGCTCGGCATGATCAAATCCCTGCCGAAGGCGCTGCGCGTCCAGTTCGTGCCCGCCCCCGACACCGCGAGGGCAATCCGCGAGGCGATTGACGAACGATACCCGGATTTGCCCGGATCCGGGGAAATGGGGCATCCGAACCTGCCTGATGATGATCTGCAAGAAAGCGCGAGGGAAGGTTCGCCAGTTAGCTCACAGGTGGCCGGAGCCGGCGCATGGCCGGATATCATCCACGCGTTCACCGCGGCAGCGATTTCGACAGTCGGCGCGCAGATTCACCCGGAGGTCTATACCGACGAGCAAATCAGCAAACTCGCCCCCTACCTGAGGATGACCTTCAGCATCGAACAGCCACTGCCGCAAGCCAAATCCCAACATCGGCACGGCAATGGGCATAGGCATGGCGGACGGCAGGCCGTCAAAGTACTCGGTACCGGCAAATCCCTGGTCGGACTGCAACGGCAGTTCGCGCAGCTCGCCGCCGCATCCGCGCGCAAAGTCGTACAACGACAGGCGAAAGCCGCCGAGGCGCAAGGGAAAATCGTCCAACAGGCAAATCTGCTGCACAAAGCGGGGGCAACTACCAAACCGCGCGCCGACATTCTGTGGGCAGGCGCACTGGACTCCCTACGCCTGCCGTCGGAACGTATTTCCTCACGGTGGCTGGGCGCCGAAGCGCTCATGCTGGCAAGCGCGCCATACCGTTCCACCGCCGATCTGGTCGAGGATTTGCAGCTCGCCGCTGTCAAGCGACTGCTGCCGCGTGTGGACAAGCTGCCGGACGATGAGGCGCTCGCCCAAGCGGTCAGCGGGGTGTCGGAAGTGTTCGAGGATACCGTGTATGCGGTTGTACATGATGTGATTGCGATTCTCAAGCGGTACGCCGAAGTGGACAAGGCGGTGTCCGGCAAGGCCGACCTGCCGATGCTTTCGGTGCTGCAATCGGTGCGTGAGCATATCGCCACGCTCGTGTTCCCCGGGTTCATCGGGGCAGCTCCCCCGGATGCGTTGCCGAATATCGAACGGTATCTGCACGCTGATCTGATGCGGCTTGCCAAAGCAAAGACTGATAAGAATCGGGACGTGCGCTGGGCGTGGCAGGCCGATGAAGCGCGCGGACTCGTGGACAAGGCGATGGAACGCGCAAAGGCCGAGCCGGCCGGACCGCGTCACGAGCAGCTGCTGGGCAAGGCGACCCAAGCCCGGTGGATGCTCGAGGAGTTCTACGTGTCCCTGTGGGCGCAGGAGCTGGGCACGGCGAAACCGGTGAGCATCCAGCGAATCCGCAAGGTGCTCGCGTAGGCAGGTTGCAGTGCTTAGTTGTGGCACTCACCAGTACGCTGCAGGAAGGTTCTGCAAGTTGTCGTGCGCTGTGTGCCCGGACATACGCAACACGCACCATCGCCAATCGTTGTCTTCGTGTGCGGCGGCATCCGGCATATCCCGTATGCTGCCGCATACGTAGGTTGTATATGCGGGTCAACGATTGGCATCGTTCAGCCGTCAATCTCTCCGATTCGACATGTTACGTATGGCACGACATACGCGACGTGCGGCATTGTCCCCCAAACGACTACCATCCACAGCCAACCTGCACATTCCGTATGCAACAATACACATGCAACAACAACCCACCGTCCTTCACGACCGGACATCATGACATCCGTCAAGATACACATGCCACGACATACACGGTTTGTCGGTTCACCAACTCACGGGCCCAGGCATCGCTGCGTCCGGCAAGTTCTGTATTTCGTCACATGCATCATCTGAACAATCGCCGACGTTGTGCGAGCCAATCCTCACACAACGCCATATGACCGGCCCGGCGACATTGCCGTCGAAGCCGCCCTCCTACGAGCGCGGATTGCCAAACCAGCCGGTGTAGATGATCGAGAAGTTGCGGTTGCCGTACGCCGAGCAGGAGTCGCCCTCCCCCGCTCCGGCTGCGAGCGCCGCCGTGTTCGGCTGATAAGGCGTGTAGATGTACAGCAACGCGGTCGCCTTGTTCTCGATGTACACCTGGCTGCCCCCGCAACTGGCGTTCGGATTGTATTGGATGTAGTTCATGCTGCCGGCATGGTATCCGTACGTATCCTCATGCTGCAAATAGTACTTGTAGCGTTTCGCCGACCCATACACTTGCCGGAAGAACCCAGCGTACTGCGGGTCGCAGCTCGCGTCGTCCGGGCAGCTCAAGCCCATCGCGGCTTTGAACTGGAAGGCGGTCGTACTGGTCGCGGTAACCAGATGCTGCTCCTTCTGCAGCACGGTGAGCAGCACTTTTGGACTGACTCCGCAGGCTTTCGCCGATTTGCTGATGATCGCGGCAGCGGTTTCGCCTTGCGCCCCTTGGTACGCCTCGCATTCGCTGCCGGCGGGCTCGTTCTCGCTATCAAACGTCATGACGCGCAGACATTGGCTTCCCGTGCATGATGCGCCTTCCTTATCGAGAAACGCTTGGATTTCCGCTTGGCTCATGGCATTGCCGTTGAAGAACTGTCCATCGGAGATGATGTTGCCGGGGTTGAATCCGTACTTTTCCGCGGTTTGATTCTGCCGGTATTGGGCGATGGCGATTTCCGTCCGCCATTGCACGACGCGAATCAGCCCCATGACCAGTGCCATCGCGCAGATAATCGCTACCATGGTTTCCAGCACAATCAGACACCGTTTGCCGGGATTCGCTTTCTTCCATGCCTTGCGATACCGGGTTTGCAATTGTCGTAGTGTTTTCGAGAACGATGAGGCTTTCCGACCACCGCCGCGCGGGGACGAGGCACGCGACGACGACCCCGTTGACGATGACCCACGCGAGGACGAAGCGCGTGACGACGCCCCCCGCGCATACTTGGCACGTCCCGCGGATTGTGCGCTGGAGCCGGCACGCCGTCCGGAACCACCGGTACGCCGTCCACAGTCGCGTCCTGCGGATGATTTCACTGCATGTCCCGATTTCGGCTTGCTCGAAGATGTCGAGGCTTCCGCCTTCGTCTCCGTGTTCGTCGTGCTACCCAATGTCGTCGATGCTCCCGGTTTTATCGTTTCTGCTGATGCTGTTGATTCCATCGCATCCGTCGTATCCGCAGGTTCTGTCATCATATCTATGTCCTCCGATGACGCGGGGCACGATGCCTAACATTCCAGCACTCGCCGCATGTTGCTAAAAATCGGCTCTTCTGCACGATAGCGAACGTCGCCATCCCCGGTACCAGGGTCGTTGCGCCCTCATCATGCCGGCCGTTCAAGGTCATCGCTGTCATCACTGTCATTGTAAGGCGTGACCGGCCTGACAGGCTCAACTATCGCCGAACTGCTACGCTCCGAGCTCCGCGCGCGTCGGGTGTAGCCCGCTAACCGTCAAGGCGGCGAGCAGCGCGAACACCGCACCGAAGGGTCCAAGCCAGGTCAATCCAAACTCATCGTTGACGACACCGCCAACTGCTGACCCGAGCGCGATACCGATGTTGAACGACATGGAATTCAATGATGCCGCGAGATTCATCGATCCCGGATGGGCTCGGGCTGCGACGTCCATGTACAGCACCTGGGATGCGGAATTTTGCAGATACATGAACAGGCCCAGCACGATGAGCAGCAGCGCCCCGGCGACCGGCAGAAGCTTTGCGAACGCGAGCAAACACAGCAGAACCGCCTGCATCAGGTAGATGGGCCGGATGCGAGCGAGAGGCGCCACACCGGTCCCACGATTGGCAAGCCTGCCACTGTACAGATTACTGCACAGACACGCCGCACCGAATACCATCAGGCCGATGCTGACAAAGCGCTGGGGAATCCCGATTTCGTCGCGCAGAATCGGGGTCAGATACGTATAGAACACATAGCTTGCCGCCGCCCCGAACAGCACCGCAAACACGCCCAGCCGGATACGACGATCGGCAAACAAACGGAATTGCGGCAGAAAACCGATGGTCATCGGATGGCTGTTGCGCGGCAACACGAGGACCATGGCGAGCATGAGCGCAACGGTCAGCACGACAATCAGCGCGAATGCGGCTCGCCATCCGAATGTTCCCGCGACCCACGTGCCCACAGGTACGCCGGCGACCGAGGCAATCGAGAAACCGGAGAACACCCATGCGATGAACCGGGTGCGATTCGCGGCGCTGGATACATCCGGCGCGTACGTCATGGATACGGCGACTGTGGTACCTGCCACGAGGGCAATCATGATGCGTGCGATGAGCAGAATCGGATAGTTCGGCGCGACCATGCACAGGATGTTGCCGACGAGGAAGACCGCGACCAACATCATATGCGTGGCGAAACGCGGGAAGCGCGCCGAAAGCGCCGAGCCGATCGGCGTGGCCGGGGCGTAGGCGACCGCGAACAAGGAGACGAGGTTGCCTACGGTGACTTCACTGATGTTCAATCCGCGTGCGATTTGCGGCAGGATACCAACCATGATGAATTCGCTGAGCCCCAGCATGAAACTCAGGGCGACCAGGGTGACAACCGCGGGCGTAAAGAACCGCTGGCGTCGGACGACGGTATCTCCACTGCCATGACTGTGAGGCTGACCGATCTGATGCCTTTGATCGCTCGTCGCGTTCTGCGTGTCTTGTGGAATGCCTGTCGTCGTGCTTTGCCTGTGTGTTTCGGCCATGCGCCGCGTTCCTCCTGTACGACCCGTCCGGCCGCCCATCCCAGTGAACCACCGGGTGTGCCCGAACACCGACCCTCTGGCGCGTCAACCAGCCGACGACACCCGTCCACCGCTCTCTAACGCCAAACCCACAAACCGTCTACGCAAAACCGCCCACCAGCATAACCAGTTTGTACGGGAAATTGTGCAGGAGGCACGGCACACTACAGAACACACTACAAACACCACATAGATACGCCAAAGCCCCGCCGCGATTGACGCAAGCGGGGCTGACGGTACTGCATGCGCTGCCCGAAACGCCGATTAGGCAGCGCGGACAGCCGAGGTTACAGGCGCTGCAAGTACTTGCCGAGCTCGTACGGCGTCACCTGACGGCGGTACTCCTCCCATTCCTGATGCTTGTTGCGCAGGAAGTATTCGAAGGCGTGCTCGCCCAAGACACCGGCCACAAAATCGGACTTCTCCATAATCTTCAGCGCCTCGTCGAGCGATTCCGGCAACGGCTGGATGCCCATCGCCTTGCGCTCAGCATCGGTGAGCTCCCACACGTCATCGCTGGTCGGCTCACCCAAGGTCATCTGCTGTTCGATGCCGTCAAGACCGGCCGCAAGCAGCACGGAGAACGCGAGATACGGGTTGACCGCCGGGTCGAGCGCGCGGAATTCCATACGCGCGGAATTGCCCTTGCCTGGCTTGTACTGTGGGATGCGCAGCAGTGCGGACCGGTTGTTGTGTCCCCAGCAGATGTAGCTCGGCGCTTCCGCCCCACCCCACAGACGCTTGTACGAGTTGACGTACTGGTCGGTGACCGCGCAAATCTCCGCCGCATGGTACAGGATGCCAGCGGCGAACTGGCGCGCGATAAGCGACATGTTGAACTCCTGACCTGCCTCGTAGAAGGCGTTGGAATCGCCCTCGAACAGGCTCAGATGCGTGTGCATACCGGAACCCGGCTGGTCGGCGAGCGGCTTGGGCATAAAGCTCGCGTGAATGCCACGCTCGAGGGAAATCTCTTTGACCACGGTGCGGAAAGTCATGATGTTGTCCGCGGTGGTCAACGCGTCGGCATACCGCAGGTCGATCTCGTTCTGGCCTGGACCGGCCTCATGATGCGAGTATTCAACGGAAATGCCCATCTGCTCGAGCATGTTGACGGTCGCGCGGCGGAAATCCATCCCCGGGCTGCGCGGCACGTGGTCGAAGTACCCGCCTTCGTCGATGGGTGTAGGGGCCTTGGACCAATCCTCCTGGTTTTCGAACAAGTAGAACTCGATTTCCGGGTGCACGTAGAAGGTGAAGCCCTTCTCTTTGGCTTTGGCGAGCGCCTGCTTGAGCACGTGCCGCGGATCGCCGAGCGACGGTTCGCCGTCCGGGGTGAGGATGTCGCAGAACATGCGTGCGGTGCCTTGCGGGCCGCCACGCCACGGCAGAATCTGGAAGGTAGACGGATCAGGTTTGACGATCATGTCGTCCTCGGAAACACGCGTCATGCCTTCAATCGACGAACCGTCGAAGCCAAGCCCTTCCTCGAACGCCGCTTCGAGTTCGGCGGGAGCGATGGCCACTGATTTCAGTGTTCCCAATACATCCGTAAACCAAAGTCGGATGAAGCGCACGTCTCGTTCTTCAACCGTGCGCAGGGCGAACTCTTGCTGTTTATCCATAGTCCTCATCGTCCCATCGAAATATTACGGACATGCTACACGGTTGCGATATTCCCGTGACCATGCCGCGTTTTGCGTTGTGTTTCGTGTGTTGACCCGCTGATTTCGCAGGTCTTCGTTGACCTTGGCGGATTCCTGTTGCGAGGCGCACGGCCGTGTCGGCCGGCGGTCGAGGCTGATTGATTCGGCTGCCCCGACCGCCGACTACCGTCACCGCGCCACTTCGAGCGCTTCTTCGAGGGTGAACGCACGCGCGTATAGCGATTTGCCGAGAATCGCCGCATCCACGCCGAGCGGCGCGAGCTCCTTGATGGCGCGCAGGTCGTCGAGGCTGCTGATGCCGCCGGATGCAGTGACATGCGCATCGGTGCGCTCGGCGACCTCACGAAGCAGGGTCAGGTTCGGCCCGCTCATCATGCCGTCGCGTGCCACGTCGGTGACGACGTAACGCGAGCATCCGACGGAGTCGAGGAACTTCATGGTTTCGAACAGGTCACCGCCCTCTTTGACCCAGCCGCGCGCGGCGAGCGTATGCCCTCGCACGTCGAGGCCGACGGCAACCCGATCGCCGTACTTCTTGATGACCGAAGCGGTCCAATCGGGGTTCTCGAGCGCTGCGGTGCCGATGTTCACGCGCGCGGCACCGGCGTCAAGCGCTGCTTTCATGCTGTCGTCGTCACGTACACCGCCGCTCATCTCGATATTGACTTTCTCGCCCAGCTCCTTGACGATCGCGCTGAGCTGGTCACGGTTGTTCCCGGTGCCGAATGCGGCATCAAGGTCAACGAGGTGAATCCACTGCGCTCCGGATTCCACCCAGGTACGGGCGGCTTCGAGCGGACTGCCGTAATCGGTTTCCGAGCCGGATTCACCTTGGCGCAGACGGACCGCCTTGCCGTCGCGCACGTCTACTGCCGGGAGAAGAGTGAGTGCCATATTGCCCTCGATTCTGCGGGTGTCCCGCTGTCAGTGCCGGAATACCGGCTGTTTCGGATGATGTTTCGTATGCTTTGCTGAATGCTGCATCCGGGTGTGTTCCTCTGGCAGTCGCCAATGCGGCGGCCTGTGTCGTGACAATGGCCTGCGTTAGCTTGCGATGGCCTGTCACAGTGTGAATCGCCACTGCTTAGACTGCCACTGCTTAGACTGCCACTGCCCGGATCGCTTAGAAGGTCGAAACCCAGTTGCGCAACAGTTGTGCGCCTGCTTCGGCGGATTTCTCCGGGTGGAACTGGGTGGCGAACAGCGGTCCGCGCTCATAGGCCGCCACAAACCTGCTGCGCCCATACGTGCACCACGTCACCTTCTGCTCTTCCCCACCGAAATCAATGTTCTCGGTGCCGTTTTCCACAGGCTGAGCGTCCATCGCCGCGTAGGAATGCACGAAGTAGAACCGCTCCCCAGTCAGTCCACGCAGCAGCACGGAGCCTTGCGGCGCCTCGACGGTATCCCACCCCATATGGGGAACCACATCGGCGTCCAGCAGGTTCACATCCCCGTGAATCAGACCCAAGCCGTCCGCCGGCTTGCCGAGCTCATTGCCATGGTCGAACATGATCTGTTCGCCGACGCACACGCCGAGCACCGGACGTCCGGCGCGCAAACGATCGTAGACGACGCGGTCACCGCCGACCTTGCGCAGACTATCCACGCAAGCACCGAACGCCCCAACGCCGGGGACGACAAGACCGTCGGCCTCAATAGCCTGACGATGGTCCGACGTGAGGGTCACATCAAGACCGAGATTGGCGAGCGCACGCACCATGGAGCGCACATTGCCGAAACCGTAGTCAAAGACCACTACCGATGTCATCGTTGTCCTTCCTTTCGTCGGGGGCCTGCATGTGTGCGGCCCGCCGTCCGGTGTTCGTGGACGTTTCCACGGTACTGCGGGATTGTTACCGTGTTCCCGTCTCGCGTACGCCTTGGATGCGGCGTTACGAGATGGATGAATTGCCGCGCCCGAATCTGGTATGCTTCGCGAGCACCGCCAAAGCCCCATCATGATCGAGATCGGCGGAATCGAAGCTTTTGCGGTCGGAGAGGATATCCTCAAGCGGGGTAATGCCGAGCATCAGATCCTCAACGAACGGAGCCGCGGAGGCGAATAGAATCGGCGGCGCGAACTGCTCCCCCGCCTGACCTTGCAGGAACAGCGTGGCTTCGAGCTTGTCCGCGCGGTTGACCGTGAGAATCGCCGGCATGCCGGACACCACGGTTGTCAAATCCTTGGCTGCTGCTTCCGGACTGTCACCGTCAAGGTTGTGCAGGACGGCGACGGCGCCTTGCGGGTCGTCGATGCAGACGGCGCTGATATCGCTGAGCTGGCAGAATGCGGCAAGCAGCTCAGCCGAGGTCAGACGGGTGATGATAGCCGCCGCCTTGGCCTTGTTGCCGAGCAACCCCTGCAACTCGTCGTCAAAGCTTGCTTCGATGGATTGCTGGGTTTCCGGCTGATCCGAGGACTCTCCGGTACCGTCGCCGGCAAACAGCGTGTCGTCCTGGCCGAGGCCTGAATCCGGACCTTGGGAATCCTGGTTCTGGGATGCCTGCGACTGGTCAAATTCTCGCTCGAAATCAGCCATCGCGGCATCAAGGTCAGCGTCGTTGAAATGCAGACCGTCATCGTTGCCAGAGTTGCCAGAGTTCCCGGAATCACCGAAATTCCCGGATTCGTCGGCACCGTCGGACAGACCGGAATCGTCGCGATCGCCGGGGGTCGTCATATCGTCGGCCATCACAGGGCTCCCTTGGTGCTGGGGATGCCGTCGACGCGCGGATCGGGCTCGATGGCGAACCGCAACGCGCGGGCAACCGCCTTGAATTCGGCTTCTGCGATATGATGCGGGTCACGGCCGGCAAGTAGCTGCAGATGCAGGCAGATGCCGGCGTGCAAGGCGATGGATTCCATGACGTGCCGGACGAGCGAACCGGTGAAATGCCCGCCGATCATGCAATATTCGAAGCCTTCCGGCTCGCCGGAGCATACGACGTACGGGCGTCCGGAAATGTCGATAACCGCTTTGGCGAGCGCCTCATCCAGCGGGACGGTCGCGTCGGCGAAACGACGGATGCCGCGTTTGTCGCCGAGGGCTTGGCGCAGGGCTTCGCCGAATACGATGGCGGTGTCTTCGACGGTGTGATGCACGTCGATGTCGGTGTCACCGCTCGCCTTGATGTTCAAGTCGATGAGCGAATGCTTGCCGAGTGCGGTCATCATGTGGTTGTAGAAGGGCACTGACGTGTCGATCTGGGTTTTGCCCGTGCCGTCAAGGTCCAGTGACAGGTCGATGGTCGACTCGCTGGTCTTGCGCACGATGTGGGCTGTACGTGCCATCTTTCCTCCTCAGCTCCGGCCTGCACTGGCAGGCCGGGTCGGTACGGTTCGGGTCAATGCTCGTGTCGTGATCCGCGTGGACGGGTTGCGTCGAGCGGGTTATTCGGCTTCCACGATGCGTAGCACTTGTGTGAGCGCTTCGCGGAAGCGTGCCATCTCGTCGTCGGTGCCCATGCATACGCGCAACCAGCCGTCGGGGCCAACCACGCGGATGAGGACGCCGCGGTCAAGCAGCTCCTGGAAGATGCGTTCACGGTTGTCGAAATGCCCGCCGAACAGCAGGAAGTTCGATTCGGAATCCGCGACTTCAAGCGGGATGCCCTTGTAGGTCTGGCTTTTCAACCATGCCGCGGTCTGGTTGCGTACTTCACGCAGGTGGGCGACGCGGCTGAGCTGTTCGTCGGTGTGTTCGAACGCGGCGAGGGCGACGGCCTGGGTCACGGCGGACAGGTGGTACGGCATGCGCACGATACGCACGCTGTCGATGATGCCTTTCGAGGCGGCGAGGTAGCCGACGCGCGCGCCCGCATAGGCGAACGCTTTACTCATGGTACGGCTGACCGCGAGGTTCTCATGCTTGTTGATGAGACTGACCGCACTCGGCATGCCCGGGTTGCGGAACTCCACGTAAGCCTCGTCGATGACGAGAATCGGGTGGACTCCTGGCGCCGCGCCGGCGACGTCCGCCTGTTCGCAGGCCGCAAGCAGGCGTTCGGTGTCTTCGAGCGGCAGCGGCGTGCCGGTCGGGTTGTTCGGGCTGGTCAGCAGCACCATGGACGGCTTGATGTCGTTAATCGCCTCGATGGTGCGGTCCACGTCCAGCGTGAAATCGGCGTTGCGGTGGACGACTTTCCATCCGGTGAACGTGTCGCGCGCGTACTCGGGGTACATCGAATACGTGGGGTCGCAGCTCAACGCGGTACGCCCCGGCCCGCCGAACGCTTGGAACAGCTGGAGCATAATCTCGTTCGACCCGTTCGCACCCCACAGCTGGCTGATATCAAGCCGGGCGCCGGACTCCTTGTCGAGGTAGTCGCTGAACGCCTGGCGCAGTTTGATATGCTCGCGATCCGGGTAGCGGTTGAGCGTGGGCGCGATTTCGCGGACGCGCTCGACGATGGTGTCGATGACGTCCGGGTTCGGCGGGTACGGGTTCTCGTTGACGTTGAGGCATACCGGCACGTCAAGCTGCGGAGCGCCATACGGTTCCTCGCCGATCAGGTCGTTACGCAGCGGCAGGCTTGCAGGGATGGTGTTTTCGCTCATCGCAGGCCCGCCTGCTCTTCCTGCTGCTTGATGGTCGCCTTGTCGTACGGGTCGGCAATGAAACGGCTCAGCACGCTCTCACCGTGGGCGGGCAGGTCCTCGGAGACGGCGAAGGTGTTGATGCGGGCGGCGAGCGCTTTGAGGCCTTCCTCGTCGTATTCGATGACTTCGACCGGCTTCATGAAGGTGTGTACGCCAAGGCCGGAGGCGAAACGCGCGGTGCCGGATGTCGGCAGCACGTGGTTCGAGCCGGACATGTAGTCGCCCAGCGGGACCGGCGAGTACGGGCCGCGGAAGATCGCGCCAGCGTTCTTGATGCGCGGCACCACGGCGTCCGGGTCGGCGGTCTGGATTTCCAAGTGTTCCGCCGCATACGCGTTGGCGGCGTCGATGGACTGGTCGAGATTGTCGGTCAGGATGATGCCGGACTGGCGGCCGGTCAGGGAGGTGGCGACTCGCTCGGCGTGCTCGGTACGCGGGACGCGCTGGTCCAGGCTGGCCTGCACCTGCTTGGCGAAGTCCTCGGAATCGGTGATCAGGACGGAACCGGCGAGCTCGTCATGCTCGGCCTGACCAATCAAATCGGCGGCAACCCAGCTGGGGTTCGCGTCTTTGTCTGCGATGATGGCGATTTCCGTAGGTCCGGCGACTGCGTCGATACCGACGATGCCGGAGACCATGCTCTTGGCGGTGGCGACGAAGATGTTGCCCGGACCGGTGATCTTGTCGACCGGTTCGCACAGAATCTCGCCGTCCTGCGGCTCGGAGCCCTTAGCCCCGTAGGCGAACATGGCGATTGCCTGAGCGCCGCCGACCGCGTAGACCTCGTCGACACCGAGGATGGCGCAGGTGGCGAGAATCGTCTTGTCAGGCAGACCGTCGGCGGTCGCCTTGCTCGGCGGGGTGGCGATGGCAAGCGATTCGACGCCGGCCGTCTGGGCGGGCACCACGTTCATGATGACCGAGCTCGGGTACACGGCCTTGCCGCCGGGCACGTACAAGCCGACACGCTGGATGGGGATCCAACGCTCCGCAACACGGGCGCCGGGTGCCAAATCAGTGTGGAAATCTTGCGGCACTTGGGATGCGGACACCGCACGGCTGCGGCGAACGGATTCTTCGATGGCGGCACGCACTTCGGGATCAAGCTCGTCAAGCGCCTGCTTCATAGCCTCGGCCGGCACACGCAGATGCTCGGGACGCACATGGTCGAACTTCTCCTCGAAATCACGAAGGGCCGCAGCGCCGCGGTCACGGACATCATCGAGGATCGGGCGCACCAGATCGGTGGCTTCCTTCGTACCCATCTCGGCACGTGGCATCGCCGCCAGCATCTCGGCACGGGTGAGGCGCTTTCCGCGCAGGTCAATGATTCGCATGGTATTGTCGCTCATACCCTCACATGGTAGCAACGGGCGAAAACCTTGCACGGAAAAATCCCGGGGTGCTGTCACATGCTGAGATGGCGGCCGGCGCGACAGGGCGTGACGGGACGCGTCTACGGCCAGCCCTTCCCCGCCGCCAACCCCATCACGTCTCCATGCGGCTCCCAAATCACACGGCAGACAGATACCTACCGACAGCCAGCCAAACCCCGGACTATCCCGTCACCGTGCGACACAAAGTCGCACCGCGCGCCGATACGCCAGCAACCACCCGGCCATCAACCGGCCGCCGCCCCTCAGGCGGCTGGCAGACAGCTCGGTCCGAAGAGAATCTTGATCTCCGCGAACAGCGAGGTGTCGCGCTTGACCCGGAACCGGTCGCCAAAGGTCAGCACTTGCGCATCGCCCTTCTCCCCCATAATCGCCAGCTTCACCGGGCAATACCCCGGGTGGTTCATGAGCACATGTCCCAGCTGCATCACATGGTCCCGATCAAGCGCGACCGGCGGCAGAGTAATCACCACAGGCCGCGAATCGTCAGCTTCCAGCGACGGCACCTGCATTTCAGTGGCGCGCAGGCTCACTGTCTCGTCGCGCACCTCTACCTGTCCGCGTACCTGCACGACCTCGTCGATCGTCAATTGCGCGGCGGCGGCTTCATACACCTTGCCGAAGAACATGCACTGGATGGAGCTTTCCATATCCTCCACCGTCACGATGGCCCACGGATTGCCCTTCTTGGACACACGCCGGTCCACATTCGTGACGAGCCCGGCAATGGTGACCTGCTGGCTGTCGCCCATGGTCTTCGCCCGGTCAATCAGATGCGCAATTGACATTTCCCTAAGGTTCGCCAAGATTGCGGTCATGCCGCTCAACGGATGGTCGGACACGTACAGGCCGAGCATCTCGCGTTCAAAATTGAGTTTGGTCTTCTTGTCCCACTCCTCGATGTCCGGCACCACGACCGAAGCGTCGCCCATCATGTCCGCGCCGCCGTCATCGTCATCGGCAAACAGGTCGAATTGCCCTTCCGCCTGCTTGCGTTTGAGCCCGATCACCGAGTCGATGGCCGTTTCATGAATCTCATACAACGCCCGGCGATTCGGGTCAATCGAATCGAACGCGCCCGCCTTGATCAGCGATTCCACCAGACGGCGGTTCAAGGCGGTGACCGGCACGCGGCGGATGAAGTCCATGAAATTCACGTACTTGCCGCGCGCGGTTTCACGTTCGGCGATGATATCCTCAACTGCCTTGTCGCCCACGTTGCGGATGGCGCCCAGGCCGAAACGCACGACATCGCCGACTGCCGAATATTCGAGCCGCGACTCGTTGACATCCGGCGGCAACACCTTGATGCCCATGCGTCGGGCCTCGCCGAGGTACAGCGCGGTCTTGTCCTTATTCGTGCGTTCGTTCTGCAGCAGCGCCGCCATGAATTCGACCGGATAATGCGTCTTCAGATACGCCGTCCAGTACGAAATCAAACCGTATGCCGCGGAATGCGCCTTGTTGAACGCGTACCCGGAGAACGGAACCAGGATATCCCACACCGCCTGCGCGGCTTCCATCGAATACCCGTGCTCCTTCATGCCCTGGAAGAACGGGACTTTCTCTTTGGCCAACACTTCGGGCTTCTTCTTGCCCATCGCTCGACGCAGCACGTCTGCCTTGCCCAGCGAATAGCCTGCGAGGATTCGTGCAGCCGACTGCACCTGCTCCTGATACACGATCAGGCCGTAGGTCTCGCCGAGCACTTCTTTGAGCGGCTCGGCCACCTCCGGATGGATCGGAGTAATCTTCTGCAAGCCGTTCTTACGTTTCGCATAGTTGTTATGCGAATCCATATCCATCGGGCCCGGCCGGTACAGCGCAATCAATGCGGAAATATCGTTGAAGTTATCGGGCTTCAGAGTTTTCAGCAGCGATCGCATGCCGTCGGAATCAAGCTGGAACACGCCCAAGGTGTCGCCCCGCGCGAGCAGCTCGTAGGTCGGCTTGTCGTCAAGCGGAATCTTCGTGTAGTCAATCGGCTCTTTGCCGTTGTTGCGGATGTTCGTCAGCGTATCGCGAATAACCGTCAAGTTGGACAGCCCGAGGAAATCCATCTTCACCAAGCCGAGCGTTTCGCACGTATGGTATTCGAAGGTCGTGGTGATGGTGCCGTCGGTGCGTTCCAGCAGCGGAGACGTGTTGGTGATTGCCTCGGAACCCATGATTGTCGCACACGCGTGCACACCGGTCTGGCGGATCAACCCTTCAATGCCCTTGGCTTCCTCGGTGATGCGCTTGGCGTCCGGGTCGGCGTCATACAGTTCGCGGAATTCACGAGCCTCGGCATACCGTTTCGACGTTGGGTCGAAGATGTCGTGCAGACTCGCGTCCTTGCCGTTCTTGCTCGGCGGCAGGGCTTTGGTGATGCGCTCGCCCACGGAGAACTCGTAGCCCATGATGCGTGCGGAATCCTTGAGCGCCTGCTTGGTTTTGATGGTGCCGTAAATCACGCATTGGGCGACTTTGTCGTGCCCGTACTTGTTGGCCACGTAGTCGAGGACTTTCATACGCCCGTCCGGGTCGAAATCCACATCGATATCCGGCAGGGAGACGCGTTCAGGGTTAAGGAAGCGTTCGAAAATCAAGCCGTGCTTGAGCGGGTCGAGTTCGGTGATGCCCATCGCGTAGGCGACCATGGAGCCTGCTGCCGAGCCGCGGCCGGGGCCGACCATCACGCCGTGCGATTTCGCCCAGTTGATGTAATCGGCGACGACGAGGAAGTAGCCGCAGAACTGCATCTGGCAGATGACGCCGCATTCGTAGTCGGCCTGTTTGAGCACTTCGATTGGCGGATTGCCGTTGTACCGGCGTTTGAGGCCCTCGTCCACATGCTTGAGGAACAGTGAGGTCTCGTCCCAGCCTTCAGGGCAGTCAAAGCGAGGCATGAACGCGCCGTCCTCGTGATCGTCGAAGATCACGTTGCACCGGTCGGCGATGGCGAGCGTGTTGTCGCAAGCTTCAGGCAGTTCTTTGAACAGGTCGCGCATCTCCTGCGCGGATTTGATGTAGTAGCCGGAACCGTCGAATTTGAACCGGTCGGGGTCGTCGAGCCGCGAACCGGAGTTAATGCACAGCATCGCGTCCTGCGCATCGCGGTCCTCCTCATGCACGTAGTGGGAGTCGTTGGTGGCGAGCAGCGGGGCGTTCAGCTTCTTGGCGATGGTCAGCAGGTCTTTGGTGACGCGCTGCTCGATTTCCAGCCCGTGGTCCATGAGTTCGATGTAGAAGTTGTCTTTGCCGAAGATGTCCTGCATTTCGCCGGCGGCGCGCAGAGCCTCGTCGAATTGGCCGAGTCGCAGGCGCGTCTGGATGATGCCTGACGGGCATCCGGACGAGCAGATGACGCCCTTGTGGTAGCGCTGGAGCACTTCCTTGTCCATACGCGGGTAGCGCATGACGCGACCCTCGAGATTGGCGACAGACGAGGCTTTGATAAGGTTGACGAGCCCCTCGTCGTTTTCCGCCCACAAGGTCAAGTGAGTGATGAGACCGCCGCCGGAGACGTCGTCAGGATTGCGTTCGTGATGCGGCTGCGGCACCCAGTTGGTGTCCCAAGAGACGCGGGTTTTGTCTTGACGCGCGGTTTCCGGTGTCACATACGCTTCGATGCCGATGATCGGCTTGATGCCTTGGTCTACGGCGTTGCGCCAGAGCTCGTAGGCACCGTGCATATTGCCGTGGTCGGTGATGCCGACGGCCGGCATGCCGAGTTCCTTGACGCGCTTGACCAGATCCGGGATTTTCGAGGCACCATCAAGCAGCGAGTAATGCGTATGGTTGTGCAGCTGGACGAAGTTTCCGGAATCTGTCATGCCGTCCACTCTAACCAAGCGAGTTGACCGGCGGCGTGGCGTGCTTGGCTTCCAGCGAATCCAGCGCGTGTTGCAAATCCGCAGGGTAGCGCGACTTGACGGTCGTCCACACATGGGTGCGCGGATGACGGAATTCCAGTTGCATCGCATGCAGCCACTGGCGTTCGAGCCCCAGTTCCTTCGCCATCACCGGGTTCGCCCCGTACATCGGGTCTCCTACCAGCGGATGTCCGATGGACGAGAAGTGGACGCGGATCTGGTGGGTTCGCCCGGTTTCAAGATTGACCTTCACCAGTGTGGCTTCGCCGAAGCGTTCGAGCACATCCCAATGGGTGATCGCCTCCTTGCCGGTGGGAGTCACCGTAAAGCGGAAATCGGAGACTTTCGCCCGCCCGATTGGCGCTTCGATGGTCGCCTTGTCTTCCTTGAGATTGCCTTGGACGAGCGCATGATAGGTTTTCACGACTTCATGTTCGGCGAATTGCCGGCGCATCTCTTTGTAGGCGAGATCCGACTTGCATACGAGCATGAGCCCGCTGGTGCCCACATCCAACCTGCTGACGATGCCCTGCCTACCGGCAGCCCCGAGCGAGGTGATGTGCACGCCACGCTGCAACAGACTGCCGAGAACGGTGGGGCCGGTCCAGCCGACGGAGGCATGGGCTGCGACACCGACCGGCTTGTCCACCACGATTACGTCGTCATCTTCGTAGACGACCGCCATGTCCTCGGCGAGAGGTTCAGGCTCTTTACGCTCCTCGACTATATCGAATTCGACGATATCGCCTTCCATGAGGGTGCTTGATTTGGCCATCTCACGGTTCAAACCGCGCACCTGGTTGGTTTCGATGAGTTCAGCAGATTTGGCGCGCGATATGCCGAGCATCTTGGAGACGGCGACATCAAAGCGCTTGCCGATCAGGGCGTCGGGAGCTGGTGCAAGACGGCTCATCGGGCCTCACTCCCCTGGCCGTTCACCTCGCTATCCTTGTCGGCGGTCCCGGCGTTGTCGGCATGTTCGACGCGCAGTTCAACGTCCTTTTGGGTGCCGTCTGCGTATTCACCCTGCTGCGATGCTTGTCGCGGCATGACGACCGGCTCGTCATGGCCGGGCACGTCACCATCAGTGTCTTCGCTGTCAGGCTCATCACCCATGATGGCCTTGCGACCATCACGACCGCTGCGGAAGGCGACCCCGCGAAGCACGAGTGCGACGACGCCAATGCCGGCAAGGGTAAGGAAGATATCCGCGACATTGCCGACCGACCAACCATAGTCGATGAAATCGACGACGCGACCGTCAAGCCCATGCTGCGCGTACGCGACACGGTCAATCAAATTGCCGGCGGCTCCGCCGAACGCCGCTCCCAGCATGACCGCCCACTCGTGCGAATCGGTCTGAGCGGATGCGAACGCCAGCAACACGCACGCCACGATGGCCAGCACGGAGATGATCCATGTATGTCCCGAGCCAAAACCGAGCGATGCGCCCGGATTATGCACAAGCATAAACCTCAAGGCATGCGGGATAACCTCGATGATATTGCCGTCCGACAGCGTCTGCTTCGCCCACGCTTTTGTCCCTTGATCGAGGACGAGCACCATCACTGCCACAACAGCAAAGACGGCCACGTACTTGCTACGCGACCGTCTTGTCACTTTCGGTGGATGCATTGATTCCAACCCCGGAAACCGTTACCTGACCGGAGCGCGATCAGTGGCGACGCGGGCTGGACTGGGACTGGTCCACTTTGCTGTAGTTGTTGGAATCGGACACCTGATTCATCAGCTGGCCAAGGAAATCAGTGAGGCGAGTGCGATACTCGGTCTCGAACTGCTTGAGCCCTTTGATATTGCCTTCGATGACCTTGACCTGGTTCTCAAGCTCATCGCGAACCTGCTTGGCGTAGTTGTCCGCACCGGAACGGGTCTTGTTGTCATAGTCGGCGGCACGACGCTGCACCTCAGCTTCGTAGTTGTCGGCTTCCTCACGCTTATTCTTCGCATACAGGTCGGCGTCCTGACGAGTCTTGACGGAGTAGCCGTCGGCGTCGGAGTGAACCTGCTTGTTGTACGCGTCGGCGTCAGCACGAGTGGTCTTGTTGTAGTCGTCAGCCTCGGTGCGGGTACGGCTCGAGTAATCGTTGGCCTTGGTGACAAGCTCTTCGTACTTGGCTTGGCTCGCCTCGGTGATTTCCTTGGCCTTGGCCTTGCCCTTGTCGACGTACTGGTCGTGCAGCTGCATGGCCAGGGTGAGCATTGCGGTGGCACGCTCCGGCTCGCTGGAAGCGCTCTGCGCAGCGCCTGCGATCTTCTGGAGGCTGCCGGTTTCGGTGCTCGGCTCGACCTTCTCGATTTGCGCGCGAAGCTTGTTCTCACGCTCACGGGATTCCTCGAGCTGACGCTGGAGTTCCTTGACCTGCGTGCCGGTCTGCTGCTGGACGGCAAGCTGCTGACGTGCAGTGGCCAGTTCGCGGCTGAGGTTCTCCGTGTTGGCACGGAACTGGTCGCGTTCGCGGGTGACGGCATTCAGCTGCTCGGCGACGTCCTTGTTGCCGGCTTCCTTTGCCGCCTGCGCGGTGAGCTGGTCGACCTGCGTGCTGAGACGATCGACCTGGCTCTTGAGCTGGTCATTCTGGTTCTTGAGCTGTTCGCTCTGGGCCTTGGCCTGCTCAATCTGCTGGTTGAGCCCGTTGGCCTGCTCGGTGAGCTGGTCGTTCTCATGCTTGAGCTTCTGGGCAAGAACGGTGGCTTGCTCGCTCTGACGCTTGAACTGATCGTTCTGCACAGCGAGTGCGCGGTTGTTCTCTTCAGCCTTGTGCAGCTGCTCGGTCGCGGTCTTCGCAGCCTGGTCCGCAGCAGAGGCATTGCCCGCCGTAGCTGCAACAGCCTTGAGATCGGTGTTTTCCTTCTTCAGGGACTCGATCTGGTTATTCAGCTCGGAAATCTTGGCGTTGAGATTCGCCACATCCTGGCCAAGAGGCTGCGTGGCCGGGCCGTTCTGCATCGCCTGCTTGCCGAGAGCTTCGACCGTCTCGGTTACCTGGTCAAGGAAGTCATCGACTTCGTCGACGTCATAGCCTTCCTTGAAGCGTACCGTTTGGAAGGTATGCTCCCTAATATCCTTTGGCGTCAAAAGAGCCATAAATCTCCACCTCGCTTTGAGTAATGCCTCGCTGTGACGGTATCTATATCGATGCTAGCACGACCCATATGAATTCCTGACCGATTTCGCGCTCTTTTTTCGTGTCTCGGTCATGATATCTGCGTTTCATCTGGCGAACCGCCAATCTGTCTTCAGCATTTACGAGGATGCGCAGGTGCCCACGTTTCTTCGTATATGCTCGCAAACATTCGCATCAGATGAGCGCCCGCAGCAATCCGAGCGCAAAATACAGGACGATGAAGCTCAGGTCGATGGCGATTGGTCCCAACGGCAGCGGCGGGATGTAGCGCCGTAGCCACCGCAGCGGCGGCTCGGTCAGATCGTAAACCAAATTAATCAGATCACCGGCGATGCGCCCAGGACGCCATTGCGGGGCAAGCATGAACACCCAGTCAAGAATCATGCGGATGAACAGCACGGTGATGTACGCGTCGAGCAGCAGGTTGATCACGAAAATAGCCAAAGATACAAGCACAGGCCCAGCATAGCAGGAGGGTTTCGATGGTTACGCGCTCATCGAAGCCCTCATATGGTGACGGGTATTGGGTTCTGTGCTACCAGTCGGTGTCGATAGGTGCCAAGCCGTAGCGGCATCAGACTGCGTCAAACCGCGTCAATCGGCGAAGAGGTCGTGTCCGGCAGCCTTGGATTCAGGCTCCTCGACCTTGATGTTGATCTGCGCGGGGCTCAACAGAAAGACCCGCGGAGTCACGCGCTCGATGGATCCGCGCACGCCGAACACCACGCCCGCCGAGAAATCGACGATACGATAGGCGATCGCTTCAGGAACCCCGGTGAGATTCAGCACGACTGGCACGCCGTCGCGAATCGCACGGCCCACGAGCTGGGCATCGTCATAGGTTTTCGGGTGAATCGTAGTAATCCGGCTGACACGTGCCGGGAACTGGCTGGCTCCACGACTCGGCGACGATGCCGACGAGCTTGTGGGCTGTGACGTTGACATCGGCGCCACCGTGTGGTCGGAATCAAAGGTTGGTTCCTTGTCGTCTTCCTCCTGGTCGAGCAGGTCGTCATCGTCGTCGACGACATCGGACATGCCCAGATAGGACATCGCGTTCTTCATGAACCCAGCCATCTCAGCTCCTTTTACTTACTCGTGCCTTGCGCCGTTCACCGCAGGAAATCCGGGATGTCCAAATCGCCCGGATCGTTCGACGGCACAACGCGGTGCTCAGTGGTCGCATCTCCGTCATCGCCATACTGACCGTAGTTGCCATACCCGTAGTTGCCAGCAGCGGGATTCTGCTGAGGGGCGACGTAGGGAGCTGCAGCCGGGCGTTCAGGCGCCGGCGATGCCGGGTTCTGGGCGCCGGCGTCGATGAGGTTTCCGCTGGCCGGCTGCGCTTGCTGCGGCTGGGCTGCGGGGGTTGCCGCCGGTTGCGCCGGCTGTGCGTTGGCGGCAAGCGGCTGGGCTGCTGCCGAGGCACCCGCGTCCGCGGCTTCCTTGCCCGCTTTGTCAAATCCTGCCGCAATGACGGTGACACGCACCTCATCGCCATAGGCGTCGTCGAGGGAAAGACCCCAGATAATCTGTGCTTCGGGGTGGATGGCCTTCTTGACCAGTTCGACGGCGTTGGATGCTTCGAGCAGCTTGAGGTCGGTCGGGCCGGCGATGTTGACCAGCGCGCCTTGAGCGCCCTCGATGCTTTCCTCAAGCAGCGGCGAACTGATGGCGATTTCCGCGGCCTGGGTGGCCCGGTCCTCGCCCCGCGCTGAGCCGATGCCAAACAGCGCGGTTCCGGCGCCACGCAGGATGGTGGTGACATCGGAGAAGTCCACATGAATGTACGGGTTGTTGGTCATCAGATCGGTGATGCCCTGCACGCCGGCGAGCAACGCGGTATCTGCGGTTCGGAACGCATCGACAATGCCGATGGACTTGTCGGACAGCTCGAGCAGACGGTCGTTCGGAATGACGATGATCGCGTCGACTTCCTTGCGCAGGTTCTCGATGCCCAGCTCGGCAGAGGCTTCACGACGCGGCCCTTCGAAGCTGAACGGCTTGGTGACCACGGCGATGGTCAGTGCGCCCTGCTGCTTTGCTGCGCGCGCGACAATCGGGCTGGCGCCTGTTCCGGTGCCGCCGCCCTCACCACAGGTCACGAAGACCATATCAGAGCCTTTCAAGGCCTCTTCGATATCAGACTGATGGTCTTGTGCGGCCTTCGCACCCTTCTCCGGGTCCGCACCAGCGCCGAGCCCACGGCTGGTGGCATCGTTGAGCGCGATCTTGATGTCGGCGTCCGAGCGCATCAGATCTTTCGCATCAGTGTTGATGGCCACGAATTCAACGTTCTGCAGACCTTCGACGATCATGCGGTTGACAGCATTGCCACCGGCTCCGCCGACCCCCACGACCTTGATATTGGTCTTGTCGTTGAAATTGTCTGTCTGGGCAATCTCGCTCACCATTGTCTCCTGTCACTTACGGTTATGCTCAACTGTAGCGCAAAACCAGTAACACATACGTTATTTCTTGGTATGTACCGCGATTTTTTCACGTGTCGCGGAGCAGCCAAGAGTTCTGTCAATAGCTTACGTCCATCGGATCGTCGCCGAACAGCGTTTCTCGTTGTTCGTGTGTAGTGGTCCTGGACTCAAGCCATCCATACGGCAGGTGTACCTTTTTCGCGTATCGCACACGACCACGCGGTTTGTCGATGATTCGCTGCGGGTACGGGGCTTGTGGATCGAGCGTATCCATGACGCGCTTGACATCCGCAATATTTTCACATTCCATGAAGGCTTTACGTGTCGTGCCACCGACCGGGAATCCTTTGAGATACCAAGCGATATGCTTACGCAGATCATGAACCGCCATGCGTTCGTCACCGTCGTAGAACTCGGTGAGCAGCCCGGCATGACGAAGAATCACCGCACACACCTGGCCGAGATTCGGGTTCGTCCTCTCATCACTGCCTTCGAAGGCGTGTTTGATATCGGCGAACAGCCACGGCCTGCCCTGGCATCCCCGACCGATCGCTACACCGGCACAACCCGTCTCGCGCACCATCGCCAACGCGTCATCCGCGCCCCAGATATCCCCGTTACCGAACACGGGAATGTCCAGACGCTCCACCAATTCGCTGATACGGCTCCAGTCAGAATGGCCGCCATAATATTCGGCGGTGGTGCGGGCGTGGAGGGTCACGGCGGCACAGCCCTCCTCCTGAGCGATATGCCCGGCCTCAAGGAAGGTCTCGTGCTCGTGGTCAATGCCGACGCGGATTTTCGCAGTCACCGGAATACCTGCCGGCCCGCACACGGACACCACGCGGTGGATGACCTCAGTGAACAGGTCGGTTTTCCATGGAAGCGCAGAACCGCCACCGCGCCGGGTGACCTTGGGCACCGGACAACCGAAGTTCAGATCGACATGGTCGGCCATATTGTTGTCAACGACGATGCGCGCCGCCTGCTCGACGATAGACGGATCGACCCCATACAATTGCAGGGAACGGATTTTCTCGTTCGGTGCGAAACGGCACAGGCGCAGGGCTTTGGGATTGCGAGCCACGAGTGCACGGGCGGTAATCATTTCGGCGACATACAAGCCGTCCGGCCCGTACTCTTCGCAGATCACGCGGAACGGCCAATTGGTCACCCCGGCCATCGGGGACAGCATGACCGGCGTCGGCACATGGATGCGCCCCAGGTCCACGGGATGAATCTGCACCGGACCGGCGGTCGCCGTGGAACGGGGATCTTCGCCGAGTCTGGAATCGCCACGCTCGTCGATGATGTCCTCGTCGTGCTTGCTCATACCCTTGGATTCCTTTCCCGTAAGCGCTTACTTCCCATCCCGGCGCACCCGCCAACTGATTGTGCGGGTGCACCCCTCCACCCGACACATCCACAAACTGGCTACGCTGAGAGGCTTCCCAGCATAACCAGTTTGTATAAAGATGGCGCGCGCGATAGCGATATCAGTACAGGCCGCCAGCCTCGGCGATCTTCACCGGCTGGGTCTCGTCGATGCCGCTTTCCTTAGAAACGTCCACGCCACCGTCGGCCGCCTTCACGCCAGTCACGCTGGCTGGGCCTTCCGGATAGCGCACGCGCTTCTCGCTGACACGGTCGGCAACATAATCGGCGACCCTGTCAAGGCTGACACGCTCCTGCTGCATGGTGTCGCGCTCACGAATTGTGACCGCGTTGTCTTCAAGCGTGTCGAAATCGACGGTGACGCACAGCGGGGTACCGATTTCGTCCTCACGACGGTAACGACGGCCGATGGCGCCTGCCTCGTCGTAGTCGATCATCCACTCGTGCTGACGCAGGTCGGCGGCGAGGTTGTGGGCAATGGTCTGCAGCTGCGGCTTCTTGCTCAGCGGCAGCACGGCGGCCTTGACCGGGGCCAGACGCGGGTCGAGACGCAGCACCGTACGCTTGTCCACGCCACCCTTGGTGTTCGGAGCCTCGTCCACGTCGTACGCGTCCACGAGGAAGGCCATCAGGGAACGGGTCAGGCCGGCGGCCGGTTCAATCACGTACGGCACGTACTTCTCGCCGGTGGCTTGGTTGAAGTAGCTCAGGTCCTCGCCGGAATGCTTCGCATGGGCGGACAGATCGAAGTCCGTACGGTTCGCGATGCCTTCCAGCTCACCCCAATCGGAACCCTGGAATCCGAACTTGTATTCGATATCGACCGTGCGCTTCGAATAGTGCGCGAGCTTCTCCTTCGGATGCTCGTAATGACGAAGGTTCGCCGGGTTGATGCCCAAATCAAGGTACCAGCGGGTGCGGGTATCGATCCAGTACTGATGCCAATCCTCATCAGTGCCGGGCTCGACGAAGAACTCCATCTCCATCTGCTCGAACTCGCGGGTGCGGAAGATGAAGTTGCCAGGCGTGATCTCGTTGCGGAACGACTTGCCCATGTTCGCAATGCCAAACGGCGGCTTGGAGCGGCTCGCCATCATCACGTTCTTGAAGTCCACGAAAATGCCCTGCGCGGTTTCCGGGCGCAGATAGTGCAGCGAGTTCTCGTCCTCGACCGGGCCGAGATGAGTGCGCAGCATCATGTTGAAGTCACGCGGTTCCGTCCACTTGCCGCGCACGCCGCAATCCGGGCACACAATATCGGCCAGACCGTTCTCCGGCATCTTGTCGCCGTGCTTTTCTGCGTAGGATTCCTGCAACTTGTCGGCACGCTGGCGCTTATGGCAGTTGAGGCACTCGATGAGCGGATCATTGAACACGGACACGTGGCCGGATGCAACCCACACTTCCGGCGGCAGGATGATGGAGGTATCCACGCCGACGACATCACCACGGGTGACGACCATGGAGCGCCACCATTCACGCTTGATATTGTCTTTCAGCGCGACGCCGAGCGGGCCGTAATCCCACGCGGAACGGGTGCCGCCGTAGATCTCGCCCGCGGGGAACACGAACCCGCGACGCTTGGCGAGGGAGACGACTTCATCGAGTTTAGAACTAGCCACAATGCACCTTCTGGTTTGACGGTTTTGGGACGTATGACGGAAGTCAAGCTTACCGATACGTTCTGACACGAAGCCGGTGCCGGGTGCCGGGTGAGGATTGACTCACAAACCAGCCGCCGGGACAACCAGAAACGGCCACGAGCCCCGATAGGACTGCCACCATGTGAGGATTGGCTCCCACATCGACCACCGGAACAGCAGGAAACGACCATCAGGACGGATAGAACCGCCACCGTGTGAGGATTCGCTCACACAGTGCCGCATCGCGTGCGGTCAGTGCGTTGCCGCAAGCCATTTGGGGCAGGATTTCAGTCACCACCAGAAATACAGCGAGGCGGGCGGGAACCCACTCAATAGGTTTCCGCCCGCCTCGTTCGCAGAGCAGTCAAACCGGACGGTCTGACCCGCAAAACCAGTCAAACCAGACGGTTTAACTATCCAAGTCAGTCAAACCAGCTCAACCAGCCAGTCCAACCGACCAAGCCAGCCCAGAGCCAACAGCCACACCGTCTGGCGGCCGCTCTCGGCTCAGACGCCCTGCAGCACCACTCTCGTAGTACCACTCCCGCAGCGCTTACTTGGACACGCCGGAGGTCGCGTTCTCGATCGCATCGGAGGACGCGTTGGTCTGGGTGGACCCGGAGCTGAGAATCGCGAGGATGTTGCTGTTGATGGTCACGGTGCTCTGCGAGTCGTCATCGGCGACCGAGTAACTCACGCTGGTCGGCACTGCGATGCGGTCGATGCGCTGCATCTGGTCGACAAAGTTGTGCAGCGCGTCATACCCGCCTTGTGCACTGATGGTCACCGGCACGGCAACAACCTTCTTCGCACTGATTTGCACGGACGCGTCACTCGGCAAAGTGGCAGCGGCAGCGGTTCCGAAGCTCACGCTCTGGATGGTGGTTCCGGAGCTGGTCGCCGCACCGTCGAGCGATGCGATGAACGCCGACTGGTCGTAGCTGGTCGGTAACCACGAGCCAGTTGACTTCGCCGTACAGCGCAGTGACGCGCGCGCCACGTTGATGTCGTAGGAGGCGACGAGCACGTCCTGGATTCCCTTGAATTCCGCCTTACGAGCGGTCAGGGTGGTCTGCTGGAGCCGTGCGTCGTCGGTTTCGCCACGTGCCGCGACAACGAACTGGTTGGCAACGAGTCCCGCGATGAAGCACAGCACCAGCACGCCGACGGTCACGAAGCCCATGATCTTAGCGATCCGACGGTCCCTGTTGATCGCCGCAACCGACTTCGGCAGGAGGTCGACGCTCAGGCTCCACTGGTCGGGCGGGGTGAGCTTGCCAGTCTTCTTGGACTTGCCGAGGCTGGACAGGTCGACGTTGAGGATGTCCCCTTGCCCTTCTTGCCATCCTTCTGGTCATTGTTCTTGTCTTGGCGGCGCGGCGCGGACTTTTCGCCTTTGCCGCTGTGGCTACCTTTGCTGAATGCGCTCATCGTGGCCTCTTTCCTAGTGCAAGCCCGAGGACCGCCGCATATTCGGGTCCGTGGACGTTGATGTTCTGCCGCTTGGCGTCCTCTCCGACGATGAAGTGGGTGAAGGGGTCGCCGATGGTGACGGTCTTGTTGGCGGAGCTGACGAGCACGGGTGGGAAGCCGGCGAGCATGGAGCCCGCTCCGACCAGGACGATATCGTCGGCCACCATTGCCGGGGTCGGTGTTGTACATGTTCAGGGTGTTACGAATACCGACAATCAGCTGTGCCGTGGTGTCACGGATGATTTCCTCGGCTTTTTCGAGTCGTTCATCGCCGACGACGTTCTGCAGGCTGATACGGTTCTTGATTTCGAGTGCGCCTTCGAACAGGATGTCGAGTGCCTTGGCCACGGCCTGAGTGATATCGTCTGCACCGGACGGTACGGCTCGCAGCGCGACCGGGTGCCCTTGCAAGAGGACGATGACATCGGTGCTGTTGGAACCGACATTGACGACAGCGATGGCCTTGTCGCGTGATTGGTCGCGGAAGATGCGTGCCAGCGAGAACGCGCCAACGTCCACGGACCGCACCGCGAATCCTGCATTCTGAATCGCCGTGGTGGTCCTCTCGACGCCGGTGTGCAAGGTCGCCACGACCATGCAGTGGAGCACGGCGCCTTGCGCCTGCTCTTCACGGGTGAGCGGCACGAAATCGATGATGGAATCGTCGACCGGCAGCGCGATGTAGTTCTTGACCTGGAACGGTAGGGTGTCGTGCAGTTCGGCGAGCGGCATCTCCGGGAAGGTCATTTCCCTGTAGACCACGCGACGGCTGGTGTAGACGAGCGCGAGATCCTTGGGGAATTTTGCGTTCTTGATAAGCCCCCTGAGCAGGCCGGTCACGGTCTGCGGGTCGACGACTTCACCGTCGACGACCGCGCCGGTCGGCAGGCCGATCGTGCGGTATTGCAGTATCTACGGCCGTTCCGTGTAGGGATTGGCGATGACGGCCGCGCGAATCGCGTCGTTCGGCAGCGACTGTGTCGTGATTGGCTTCATGGCTTTCTCCTTTTCCTTTCTCTTTCCTGTGGACTAGTTAAGCCCGCAAATCGTTAGGTACCAGTTGGCGATTGGCGCGCCTACGTAGATGCCGATCCACGCTCCGATGAGCATGTACGGCCCGAACGGGACTCCGCCTTTCATGTTGATGCGTTTGCGCGCCACCTGGATGAGCGCGAAGGCTCCCCCGACGATGAACGCTGCGGACGCCCCGACAATGAGCTGCCTCAAGCCGAGCCACCCGAGGATGAGCCCGACGATAACGGCGAGTTTCGCGTCGCCCAGCCCCATGCCGTTCGGCCAGATAAAACCGAGCAGTACGTAGAAGGCTGCGAGAGCGACCGCGCAGATGACGGCACGCAACAGTGGCGTCCATGAGCCGGTCCCCCATGAGGCAAGGGTGAGCAGGGCGAGTATCAGCAACATGGACGGGTACGTCATGATATCGAGGATGAGTTGCACGTCGATATCAATGAACGCGATGACGATGCTCAGCCATGCGAAGTAGATGGTGGCAGGGAGCAGCCACACCGGATACAGGTGGAGGGCCGGGCCGAGTACGGCGAGCATGGTCATGAACCCGCCGAGCAGTTCAACCAGCGGATATCGCCCGGAGATCGGCTCTTGGCAGTCACGGCATTTGCCGTGCAGCACCAGGTACGAGATGAGGGGTATGTTGTCGTGCCAACGAATCGGGGACTTGCAGTTGGGGCAGAAGCTCCGCTTTGGGTTGACCAGGCTGATGCCGTTGGGCACGCGCCAGATGACCACGTTGAGGAACGAACCGATAAAGCACCCGATCACGAACGCGACGACGGCCAGCACCACGGTGGTGACACCGTCGCCGTACGCGCTCGTGTCCAGATGCGGTACACCATAGCCGACCAGAACATCACCGGCGGCAAGGATGGAGGAAGTCAACACTACCGATCACCACTTCTAGTTCGCAGCGTCCACATACTTGCTGAATGCGTAGCTGATGGAGGCATTAGCCGTTACATTATACGAGGTACCGATTCCCGTCTTATCCGCTGAGCTATCCTTGTCAGGTGCGTCCAACGTTGTGGGTAATACTTTGCGCCAGTCGCATCGTACATAGCTCCTCGACACTTCTGCAGTTGAATCCTGGGATTTTTCTGGTTGTCCGGAAGCCCTTTCGTCTCTGTTAAGCATAGTGCTCTAGGGCTCAGCCAAGGTCGCTTCTCATCTGCCACGGATGAAGCAAGGACAAACGTGTAATTAAACTTTGCCTTTCCGGTTCGGCTCCTTCATCAGCGACCTTTTCATAACGATAGAAGGTTGCTCTATCGTCAGAAGTTGTATAATTGCCAAATTTGGTCACTAACTTCGAGCCTTCGCTCGTACCATTCACAACGAAACAATCAACACCTGTATTTGCTGTGAACATTAAATTAGTCTTGCTCGAAGCTGCTGATTGAGCCAAGCCCGTGGCGGTATCGATAACCGTTTCCCCGCCTTTTGCATAATCAGCATAGTCGTTTTGCCATGAATTATCACCTATGTTCTGCCAAGATTCGTCTCCAGATACTAGCGGGCACTGCGGCTCACTGGCACGCTGCATAGGTGATCGACGCTGAACCCGTGGCGCTTGACGCCGCAGAATTCCTCGAACTGAATGTCACCTGGGTATTCAATGTAACCAGTTTGCTACCCGAATACTGGCCGACACTCGCACTGGCCGCACCGGAATCATTGCCGGACGACGGCGCCGAATAAATCAACACCGTGTTCTTGTCGGCGGAACCGCTGCTGCCACCCGTCGTGGCATATCCAATCGAGTTGGAATACGTGACGAAACGCTCAAGCCGCTGGGTTGCCATCATTACCGTAGACGCCGATTGAGCACGCACCGCAGTCGAATTTGTAGACCGGAGGTACTGCATGACACTGGCAGTGAACACTGACGAGAACAAGAGGAATATACCGAGTGCCACCATGAGTTCCGTCAGAGAAACGCCCTTTTGCTTATCGGTGTTCCTCAGCTTGCGCCAACGAGATGCAAACTTTCCTGCTGATCCTTCATGCTTTGCATCACAAGATCCGCTTCGCATGCTTACTGTTGTCGCCGGCTGTCCAACATTGCTCATACCACTATCCATACTGTTCACCGCCTCACTTGCTCTTCAGGGTGTCGTCATTGCTGCCATCGAAAATCGCGGCAGTGCTGTACCAGCAAGTCTTGCCTTGATGCTGGCTGTCCGGCCAAGTGACGAGCACAACCACGCGGGGCATCGGCGAATAGGTCGGACTAGAAGCGGTACCAGTGTTGAACGGGCCGGTCGGGAACTTCGTGGCGTCCGTGATGGATGCTGCATCAACGGCTTTGTTGCCTTCGCCGACATATTTGTACGCACCGACAGCGCCGGATGAAGTCACCAGACCTTGCTTCGACGCGGACAGGCAGGAAGCCTCGGCAGACAGGCGATAACATTTGCCGACAACCGTGCATACGGTATACGTGGCGCCTTCCCTGCTGGTCGTTGGTCTCGACCTTGGCCTGGATCGCCGTGGCGCTCGGAGAATCATTCCACCCCAGATCCATGGTATCTGAAGCGTTCTCAATCACATTGAAATCGGTAGCCGCCTTGAGCGCCCCCTGCGCCCCCGACTTGGACATGCCCGACGTGAGCGTAGAGAAAATCGTGTTGCCTTCTTTGCCCTTCACGCTTTCCTGTACCCGCTCCATACCCGATTCGGCAAGACCAACCGCGATGGCACGCTGCTGGTGTGCGTAGGAAGAATGCACGGCGGTGACGGCGAACTGGGCAGCCGCCAGTCCGACGAGCGTCAACATGCCAATCGCCACGATGACCTCAACCATGGTGAAGCCGCGCTGCATACGTTTGAGCAGCGCCCGCCTCCTACCGTATGTATGGCCCACGGTTGTTCTCCTCTCTTATACCGGGCGTCAACCCGTGCCGGGAACTTGTTTTCTCTCTCGTTTTCCGTATTACCCTGCTGCCAGTCAATGACCGCCAGATAATAGGTGAGCCCCGCAAAGCCTCAACCCTGCAGGGCGAATTGATGTCACGGCTTATGCGGATACCATTCCAAAGCGCCTGTGGTGCTCTCGTGCTTGTATTCGGAATCACCCAAATCGCTGCCCCCTCGACGGTATAGCAATCACCGCCGTTGGTGTCGCTGTAGCTGATGGTCACCTTGATGGTGTTGTCTTTGGACACTGTAATGGGGATGCCGCTGATGGTGCCGCCGGCCTGCGTAAATGTGCATTCCTTGTCGCTGCATGTCGTCGAAGAATCATTGGTCTTCATCGTCAGCTTTTCGCCGTCTTTGAGCTTGGTCATGGCGGTGGCGATGGTCACCTGGGCGTTGTTGCACATCGTTCTGCACGGATGAACGCCATGCCGACTTACGCTGATTCAGATAAATAGGGACCGCCACCCATACGAAGAAGACCGCCGTCACCAGTTGAATGCTTTTTATTCCCCACTCGTATGGGACGCCGAGACGTGCGGGAATCGCGAACAACAGCCACCACAACGGCGGGTGTCCTTCGTAATGCGGGCGTACCAGCAAGAGATCATGCCATGAGCAGTCGCGGGCGATCAACCATGATTACGCCTCATCGAACCAAGGTTCGTGGAAGCACATCACCACGATGACAACGACTGCGTACACAGCCAACACGACCCATTGTCAACAACGCGACTGGCCGTTTTTCATCTTCACCGCCAGATGATGCATGAAGTCCTTCTCCTCTCAGTTTGCCCGGCCGTAGCGAGACGTGCGCGCCGCAACGTCGACCCCGATAGTGTGATCGCAATCCGAGCGAGACCGATCTACACCAACCACACATCCACGCCGGCGCAAGGCGACCGAAAGACAACCGTGTCAGTGTCCCGGGAGATTCAGTGCTGTCAGCAACGCCTGGAAAAGACCTACGTCATTCGGACTCGGCAGGACATACGTAACCTCTTAATATTATCCGGAACCCTGAACCTCAGCGGCGTGCAATCTGCACGCGCCAATCCGCCCCGAATCCACCCCGTGTCCTCGGGCGTCCATACGATGGCTCACATAATCCAATGCAGGGGAGCCTGCCGCAAGGCAAGGCTGAGAAAGGCACCGTGCCTGACCCTTAGAACCTGTTGGTTAGAACCAGCGTAGGGAGCAATGATGAACACAGACGCATCACCAGATATCACCGGCAGTACCAGCGCAGCCCTGAACGGAACACCGTTGCCAGCGGACGACCCCGAGCGCCAGCTGATTGCGAAGGCTGTGCGCGAGGTGAAGGACACCACGCCGCTCGCCCAATCATTCACGAACTTCGTGACCATCAACCTTGTCGCCAACGCGCAGCTCGCGGCAGGCGGCACCGCGGCGATGAGCTACCTGCCGGACGATATCATCGACACCGCGGCAATCGCCAAGGCCACCTACATCAACGTCGGCACCCTGCTGCCGTTTTTCAAGGACGCGCTCGGCAACATCGCGCGGTCGCTGCAAGCCATGCACCACCCGTGGGTGCTTGACCCCGTCGCCGCCGGCATCGGACGCACCCGTTCCGCCATTCTGTGGGCATTCCGCTCCGCTCCTCCGACCATCGTGCGGGGTAATGCTTCGGAAATCATCGCGTTAGCGGGAATCTGGGATCTCAACGTCCCATCCGCTGGTTCCGATACAGGAGCCAAGGAGGGAACCACACGACCGGCAGGCGTCGAAGCTGTCGATGACGTGGACAGCGCCACAAACGCCGCAATCGTGATGGCGCGATATTTGCGCAGCTACGCGCCAAATCACCGTGCCGCTGTCGCCGTGTCCGGCGCCACAGATCTTGTCACCGACGGAGACACCGTGTACCGGTTGCCCGGCGGCAGCTCGATGATGACGAAAATCACCGGTGCCGGATGCTCGCTCGGCGGGGTCACCGCCACCTATCTCGCCGTAGCCGATCCGCTTACCGCCGCGCTGGCTGCGAGCGCACTGTACAACCGTGCCTCCGAGCAGGCTGCGGAAGGCTGCACCGGACCAGGAAGCTTCCAAACCCGATTCCTTGACGCGCTGTGGAACGTCACCGCCGAAGACATCGCCGCATCGCCAATCATCGTGTCACATGTCCCTGCGTCGCAAAACAGCGTATCTCCAGACACCGCAGGCACGGCCTGACAAGTCGCAATCGAACCGCGCCAAGCATGTAGACGTTGCTCCATCGCCAAGGAAACACATCCGGCATGCCCGCAACGCCGTCGCGGTGAGACCAGCGGCGAGCAATGCATACGCAAACGTAATCATCCCATCGCCATATTTAGGTGAGATATCGCTGATATTGAGCGAATGAATCGTTTGCATAATATCAATGCATTCGGCAGTAAGCCCCAGCACGATACTTCAGAACTTCAGAACCAAGGGTCACAATCGGCCCAATAACAGAAAGAAACACCATGACCAACTACCCCTACGCCTCCATGCGGGACACCTTCGACTTGACCGCCTACTGCATCCTCGGGTCGCAAGATACCAAGGGACGCCCGATCGGCGATATCGTCGATGACGCGCTGCAAGGCGGCGCCACCTTCATCCAGCTGCGTGACAAAACCGCAGATGCCAAGCAACTGACCGAAACCGCACGGGATATCGCGCAGATCATCGAAGACAACGACAAGTCCGACACGGTCGCCTTCGTCATCGACGACCGTGTGGACGTCGTCTGGCAGTGCCGCAATCTGGGTATCAAGGTCGACGGCGTGCATATCGGGCAGGACGACATGGACCCGCGCGAGGCGCGACAGCTGCTCGGCGACGATGCCATCATCGGCCTGAGCGCGGAAACCGAAAGCCTCGTCAAACTCATCAACGAACTGCCGAGCGGCTGCATCGACTACATCGGCGCTGCGCCGCTGCATCCCTCCACCACCAAGCCTGATGCCATCGTCGTCGAGGATGACGGTAGCAAGCATTTCCTGAGCATCGACTTGATCAACACCATCTGTACTGCCAGCGATTATCCGGTCGTCATCGGCGGCGGTGTGACCCTCGCCGACATGCGCGATCTGGCTGCATCCAAGGCAGCCGGCTGGTTCGTAGTCTCGGCAATCGCCGGGGCTGAGGACCCGAAAGCCACCACCCAAGCGATGGTGGATGCGTGGCGCAGCGTACGCGGCAGCGGACATCACGGATACGCGGCGCGCACCATCTCGAGCGCACCGGCAGCGGGGACAACATCTGTGGGGGACGCCAATGAGGTGACGGACGGCAATCCGCCCGCCACCTCACTCAACCGTTTGCAATCCGGCCAGCCCGGTGGCTTCACCAACGCAAAAGCTGCAAAGGAAGCCGCACGACTCGCCAAACAGCAGCGCGTCGACATCGCCGCACGCGGCTGCACACAACGCGACAAGGCGCACATCCGCAAAACCGAGCGCATCCATTTCGAGAACGAATCAGGCAGCTACGACCTCGACGTGCCCTACACCGAAATCAAACTCTCCGACACCCCCGGCGTCGGCCCGAACCCGCCGTTCCACGATTACAACACCGAAGGTCCCTCATGCGACCCGAAAGAAGGGCTCGCGCCACTACGTCTCGACTGGATCCGCGACCGAGGGGACGTCGTCGAATACGAAGGCCGCGAGCGCAACCTCGCCGATGACGGCAAGCGCGCAGTCCAACGCGGCAAGGCGACCAAGGAATGGCGCGGCCGCAAACACAATCCGCTCAAGGCCTCAGGGCATCCGGTCACGCAGATGTGGTATGCGCGGCACAACATCATCACGCCGGAAATGCGGTTCGTCGCAGCCCGCGAGCATTGCGACACCGAGCTGGTCCGTTCCGAACTCGCCGCCGGTCGTGCGGTCATGCCGTGCAATATCAACCATCCGGAAGCCGAGCCGATGATTATCGGGTCGAAATTCCTTACCAAACTCAACGCGAATATGGGCAATTCCGCGGTGTCGTCGTCCATTGATGAGGAGGTCGACAAGCTCACGTGGGCCACGAAGTGGGGCGCTGATACCGTGATGGACCTGTCCACCGGCAACGACATCCACACCACGCGCGAGTGGATCCTGCGCAACTCCCCCGTCCCGATCGGCACCGTGCCGATGTACCAGGCGTTGGAAAAAGTCGAGGATGATGCGACCAAGCTTAGCTGGGAACTGTTCCGCGACACTGTGATCGAACAGTGCGAGCAGGGCGTGGACTACATGACCATCCATGCGGGCGTGCTGCTGCGCTACGTGCCGCTGACCGCAAACCGCGTGACCGGCATCGTTTCGCGTGGCGGCTCAATCATGGCGCAATGGTGCATGCAGCATGAACAGGAAAGCTTCCTGTACACGCATTTCGACGAATTATGTGAGATTTTCGCCAAATACGACGTCGCCTTCTCTCTGGGGGATGGTCTGCGTCCTGGCTGCCTGGCTGATGCGAATGATGCCGCTCAGCTCGCCGAACTCATGACATTGGGCGAACTCACCCAGCGTGCGTGGGATCATGACGTGCAGGTCATGGTCGAAGGACCGGGGCATATCCCCTTCGACACGGTGCGTATGAACATCGAAATGGAGCAGGCGATCTGCAAGGGTGCGCCCTTCTACACACTCGGCCCGCTGACCACCGACACCGCGCCCGGCTACGACCACATCACTTCAGCGATCGGCGGCGTGGAAATCGCACGCTACGGCACCGCGATGCTGTGCTACGTGACTCCGAAGGAGCATCTGGGCCTGCCGAACAAGGATGATGTCAAGCAGGGCGTGATCACATACAAGATCGCATGCCATGCGGCGGATATCGCCAAACACCATCCGCACGCGCAAGACCGAGACCTCGCGATTTCCAAGGCACGATTCGAATTCCGCTGGCTTGACCAGTTCAACCTGTCGTATGACCCGGACACCGCCATCGCCTACCATGACGACACGCTGCCCGCGGAACCCGCGAAAATGGCGCACTTCTGCTCGATGTGCGGACCGAAGTTCTGCTCGATGGCGATTTCGCAGAATATCCGCAAGAAGTACGGGAACGCCGCGGCTCAGGAACGGATCGTCGCCGGCGTTGACTCGCGAGGCGGCGCTGCGGGTGTGCAAGTCGGCGCGAATGTGGACCGTACCGACATGAACGATACGAACGCCAAGGAAGGATTCCAAGCATGAGCGGCGAAACACCGCTGCATGCCGTTACCACCACGCTGCCGGCAGTCCTCACCATCGCCGGCAGCGACTGCTCCGGCGGAGCGGGAATCCAAGCGGACCTGAAAACCATGCTTGCGTGCGGCGTGTACGGCATGAGCGCCATCACATCCATCACCGCGCAAAACACCCAAGGTGTCAGCGCGGTCGAAGACGTGAGCCCCGGCATCCTCGCCGCCCAGTTGGATGCCGTATACACCGATATTCCGCCTGCCGCTACAAAAATCGGCATGGTATCCAACGCCCGGCTCATCGAAGTGATCGGGGATGCGCTGCGAACGTATCAAGCCGCAAACGTCGTGCTTGACCCGGTCATGGTTTCTTCCAGCGGGACACGGCTGCTCGACGAGAACGCTGAAAGCGCCCTGACTGGCCTGTTCGGACTGTGCCGGCTCATCACCCCGAACATTCCCGAAGCAGAAGTACTCTGCGAGCTGGCTGCCGGCTCAATCGACACCCCGGATGCGATGGCGGACGCCGCCAGACGCATGGCTGCGCGCTATGGATGCGCGGTCTTGGTCAAAGGTGGGCACAGCGTGCAGGGCGCAAGCGACGTGGTGGCCGAACCGGACGGTGACGTGACTTGGTTCCGCGGCGAGCATATCGACAATTCCAACACACACGGGACTGGATGCACGCTTTCGAGCGCGATTGCGAGCGCACTGGCACGAGGAGAGACATTGCCGTCGGCGATTCGCGACGGCAAGGCTTACCTGACCGGTGCCATCGGCGCGGGACTGGATTTGGGTCACGGTTCGGGGCCTATGGATCACGCGTGGCGATGGCGGTGACAGCGGAAGTGACTGTGGAAGTGACGACAGAGGTGCGACAAGCGTGATCTGACAGTGACAATGACGATGATGGTGACGATGACCGCGGCTGTGGCCTCGGCAATGTCCTCGACAGTGGCGAGCGTTCCTCGTCATCGTGACCGGAGATAATCGATATCGACAATAATCAACAACAATCAGCCGTGAATCCGCGCAGCCCCAGAACGACTTCTTGCGGATTCCCATGAGAAAGGACGAATCATGACCCTCGATCGCAATGCGGAACGTCAGCAAGTACCTGTCGATCCCGAAACCGGCAAACCATATATCAACACCGTTGCCGCCGTCGCTATCAGTCCCGCCGGGGCAAGCCCCGAAAAATCGACGTATGTGGCGCAAGCGGTCGATGTCATCCGCCAATCCGGGCTGCCCAACGAAACCAACGCCATGTTCACCAATATTGAAGGCGACCTCGATCAGGTGCTCGCCACCATTCGCGATGCGACCATGAAGCTCGCCGGGCAGGGATACCGCACTGATGTGGTCATCCGGCTGGACATCCGCCCCGGATTCAGCGGGCAGATTCACGCCAAGCAGGAACTCGTCAACGAAATCCTCGACGGGAAGGCCGAACAGGCGAAGTGACAGCGATCTTGCCGTGGCGTGACAGTGGCGTCGCACCACGGCGAGATACCGGCCAATCCGGCAATGCCACCCGAGATATCCAGCCGGGGTACAACGCAACAACCGCACCGTAGCAAAACACCAACCAATCCAACGCCGCAGCCGGACATATCCCACCGCCACGCAACACAACAGTCGCACCGCAGCAAGATTCGCAATACCCGCGCACAGCGATTTTGACAACACATCGCTTACAATGGTCGCCGGTAGCAACAGCAAGAAGAAAGGCCAAGCTATCCATGACCACCATGCAGGACGTCGCTGACATCGCAGGAGTGTCAAAAGCCAGCGTATCCCTCGTACTCAACGGCCGTGACGCCGGACACGTCAAGCCGCAGACCGCGGAACTCATTCGACAGACCGCCGCAAAGCTCGGCTATCATCCCAACCAACTGGCGCGCAGTCTACGCACCAGCCGCACGCATATGCTCGGCTTCATCAGCGAAGAAGTCGCCACCACCCCATACGCAGGCGGCATCATCCTCGGCGCGCAAGACGCGGCCAGCTCATACGGGTACGTGCTTCTCACCGTCAGCACCGACGGCATGGCAAACGAAGAGCAAGAGCTCACCGCACTCCGACGGTACGGTGTCGACGGATTCCTGTATTCGAAAATGTCCAACCGCATCACCGACGTGCCTCAAACCCTCACCGATTATCCGCTGGTTCTTCTCGACGCCACCGATCGCAACAAACGATTCCCCAGCGTCGAACCCGACGAATTCCGGATCGGATACGACGCCACCAAACGGCTGATCGACGCGGGATGCAAACGGATCGCATACGTCGGATGCTCGGAGCCGCTCATCGCACAGCCCCGACGCCTGCGCGGATACCAGGCCGCGCTCAGCGACGCCGGTATGCCGATCGATGACGCGTTACACGTCGACGTGCTCAACAACGGGCCGGCATTACGAACAGTCAGCAAGCTGTTCGACGAGCAGCAGCCGGACGGGTTCTTCTGCTTCAACGATGCCCGCGCATGGTACGTGTATGAATGCGCGGCGCGACGGGGGCTGACCGTGGGGCGCGATATTTCCGTGGTCGGTGTGGATAACCACCGCGTGTTCGCTGAAACCCTCGAACCGCTCTTGACCACAGTCGAACTGCCGCATTACGAGATGGGGTATTGGGGGGCGTGCCGGCTGATTTCCATCATCGAAGGGCATGACGTCGACACCTCGGTGTGGCCGGAGACGACCGCTCCCCTGCCGCCGCTCGACGCGCCAATCCCCGCGACGATCCACTGCAAGCTCATCGACAAGAAGTCGGTGCGCGAGTAGTGCGCATGGCCGCGGAAGGCGGCGATACGGTGGCGAGATTGTTGCGATCGGCTGTCATATCCGTCGATCGCGCAGTGGCAAGATGCCAAATCAACTACCAATGGAACCCGGCCAACCACGCCGTAGCGCGACCGTCCGGTCACACCACAGCAAGACGTCCCCGAATCCACCCACTAAACCGTACGGCATCACCATGCCGTGCGGCCGACCGGTCACACCACAGTGAGATATCCGATTCCCCGGCCGCGTCTCGTCACACCCCCGGCCACACCCCCAATCACACCCCTCCGAACATACCCCCGACCACGCCTCACCGCACTCCATTCCGCCGCATCGCAGCGTACCGTTTCCCCACAAGCTGCACGCACAAGCCGCACGACACGCCGTGCGTAAACCGATTGACGTAAACCGTTTTACCCCCTACTGTTATCCATAAAGCAAAGCGCAGCAGCCTTGCCAAACCAGCTCGCTACTGGCACCGACAAATCAACATCAATACAAGCCAAAGGACAATGACGCAACCGCATAGCAGCGGAATCTACCAGAAAGAGGCCATCATGGATACGACACACACCAAGAAATCGCCATCGACATGGAGCAATCCCTCCTACTTGCAAAGCTCGTTCGGCATCTTCATGTTCTTCTGCTCGTGGGGCATCTGGTGGTCCTTCTTCTCCCGCTGGCTCACCGATCCCACGCACGGACTGGGCATGACCTCTGCACAGCAAGGTGAAATCTACTCGATCAACTCGCTGGCGACGCTCATCATCATGTTCGCCTACGGCACGATTCAAGACCAGCTCGGCATCAAGCGCCGCCTGGTTGTTGTTGTTTCGGCGATCGCGGCATGCGTCGGCCCGTTCGTGCAGTTCGTGTATGCGCCGATGCTCAACGCCGGCGGCACGGTCCGCATGATCGGCGTGCTGCTCGGCTCGGTGGTGCTGTCCGCCGGATTCATGGCGGGCTGCTCGCTCATCGAAGCGGTCACGGAACGCTATTCACGCCATTTCGGCTTCGAATACGGCCAGTCACGCGCCTGGGGCTCCTTCGGCTACGCGATTGTCGCCTTGTGCGCCGGCTTCCTGTTCAACATCAACCCGATGCTCAACTTCTGGGTCAGCTCGCTGTTCGGGGTGGGTATGCTGTGCGTCTACCTGTTCTGGGTTCCTTCCGAGCAGAAGGATGAGCTGCGCAAGGAAGCCGACCCGAATGCCGCTCCGACCAACCCGTCGCTCAAGGAAATGGTCTCCGTCCTCAAGATGCCGACCCTGTGGGTGCTCATCGTATTCATGCTGCTGACCAACACCTTCTACACCGTGTTCGACCAGCAGATGTTCCCGAACTATTACGCTTCCCTGTTCCCCACCACGGAAATCGGCAACGCGACATACGGCACGCTCAATTCGTTCCAGGTGTTCCTCGAGTCGGCCATGATGGGTGTCGTTCCGATCATCATGCGCAAGATCGGCGTGCGCAACGCGCTGCTGTTGGGTGCCACGGTGATGTTCCTGCGCATCGGCCTGTGCGGCGTGTTCCACGATCCCGTCGCCGTGTCCATCGTCAAGCTGTTCCACTCCATCGAGGTGCCGCTGTTCTGCCTGCCTGCGTTCCGCTACTTCACCTTGCACTTCGACACGAAGCTGTCCGCGACCCTGTACATGGTGGGCTTCCAGATTGCATCCCAGGTCGGTCAGGTGATCTTCTCCACTCCGCTGGGCGCGCTGCATGACCATTTGGGTGACCGTCCGACCTTCTTCACCATTTCGGGCATTGTGCTCGCGGCGTTGATTTACGGCATCTTCGTGATCAAGCGCGACGATCAGGAAGTCGGTGGCGATCCGTTCTACACCGACAAGCAAAAGCGTGCAATGGAGGCGGCAGCCGGTTCTCAGAGCTGACGCTCGGTCTGACATGCAGGACAGGTGTCGGTTCAGGACTGACGTCATTCGGTACCGACGTTCAGAACCGACATCTACGCCGAACGGCCGTCTTCCCCTTCGCTCCAGAATCCTTTGATTCCCGACTCCTTCTCTGACCGCTTCCGCAAGCGGCACGCTTCCCAAGCCATCGCCCGTCTTGCGGAAGCGGTCAGCGCCACACGACCACATCATCAATCACATCAATCAAATCAAGGATGATTATGACCAACACCACCCACACCGAAGGCACGCAGAACGCCACGACGACCTTCGCTTCCGGTTTCACTCCAGCGCAGCCAGTGCTCACACCCATCCGCGACCATGCACAGCAGCTTGAACAAGCGGAGGCGGGCGTCCGCAAACTCGCCGCAACCCGCAACGACCGCTGGTACCCCCTGTTCCATATCGCTTCCAACGGCGGCTGGATCAACGATCCCAACGGGCTGTGCCACTACAAAGGCCGCTGGCATGTCTTCTACCAGCTTCACCCGTACGGCACGCAGTGGGGCCCCATGCACTGGGGGCACGTTTCCTCTCCCGACATGCTGCATTGGCGGCGCGAACCGATTATGTTCGCCCCGTCGCTCGAGCAGGAGAAAGACGGCGTGTTCTCCGGTTCGGCAGTGATTGGCGATGACGGCAAGTTGCGCTTCTACTACACCGGGCATCGTTGGGCCAACGGGCACGACAACGCCGATGGCGACTGGCAGGTGCAGATGCTCGCCGAGGCCGACAACGATGAGCTCACCCACGCCACCAAGCGCGGCATGATCATCGATTGCCCGCTCGACCGCGTCTCGCACAACTATCGCGACCCGAAAGTGTGGAAAACCGGTGACACCTGGTACATGACCTTCGGTGTGACTTCCAAGGAGCATCGCGGCCAGATGTGGTTGTTCTCTTCGCATGACATGGTGCGCTGGACCTACGAGCGCGTGCTGTTCGAACACCCCGACCCTGACGTGTATATGCTCGAATGCCCTGATTTCTTCCCGATTCGCGACTCTCATGGGCGGGAACGTTGGGTCATTGGTTTCTCCGCGATGGGCGCCAAGCCGAACGGATTCATGAATCGCAACGTGAGCAACGCCGGATACATCATCGGCGACTGGACACCTGGCGAGGCCTTCGAGCCGGACAGTGAGTTCCGTCTGTGGGATTGGGGGCACAACTTCTACGCCCCGCAATCCTTCGTCGACGGCGACCGGCACATCATGTACGGCTGGATGAGCCCGTTCACTCCGCCGATCCCCATGGAAGACGACGGTTGGTGCGGCAATCTCACCCTGCCGCGCGAGATCACGCTCGGTGACGATGGCGATCTGCACACCACTCCGGTGGCGGAAATGACGGGGTTGCGCGAACACACCACCGAATTGGGCCCGACCCGGCTGGATACCAACGAGCTGAAGACCATCATGACCGATGCACAAGCGGTGGAAATCGAGATGACCATCGATCTACGCGAAACAACCGCGGAGCGCGCGGGACTACGCGTCCATGCGACCGATGACGGCGCATTCACCGCAATCGGCTACGATGCGCAGACGCAGCGAGTGGTCATCGACCGTCAGGCGGCGGCGCGAGGCGATCGCGGGTACCGTGCCGCGCCGCTGAGCGAGCAGGAACTGGCGTCGGGATTGCTCAAGCTGCGTGTATTCGTCGACCGCGGTTGCGTCGAGGTGTATATCAATGACGGCCGTCAGGTGATGAGTTCCTACAGCTACCCGTCTGCCGGGCCGCGGGCGGTTATGCTCGCCACCGAATCCGGCGGCATGGCAGTGCGCGACCTCACTGTGCACACCCTCGCCTCGATCGGGCTTGCTGACAAGTAGTAATCGCGCGCAGTCTCGGGTGCGGTAACTGGCGTGCGGTGGGCTGGTTCACTCCCCCCCCCCCCCGCTAACATGTTGGTCAACAGCGAAAACCGTGGTAAAAACCCCCCCTGCAATAAACCGGGCCCACCCCAAACACATAAAACCC